>NZ_JBXWQW010000009.1:0-103916 GCF_059612585.1 Ruegeria sp. YKSF57
GTGGACCGGTTTGTCGAACGCGGCGGCAACGTCGCCCGGTTCGCGGGTAACTTCCTGTGGCAGACCCGGATCGAGGACGAAGGAAGAAGGCAGATCTGCTACAAATACACCGCGCGTGACTGCGACCCGGTTATGGGCACCGATCAAGAGGTTCTGGTGACCGGCGCGTGGGAGGCTGCGCCAGTGAAATGGCCCGGATCACAAACATTCGGGGCGAACGGGTTGATGGGGGTTTATGCGGGTCTGGGGCGGTGCGCAGGGCAGGGCAGCGGCGGGTTCACTACCTACCGACCTGGACACTGGGCGCTGGAGGGTACCCAACTTGGCTATGGCGACGTACTGGGGGCCGGATCGCGCATCTTTGGCTATGAGGTCGATGGGCTGGACTATCGGATGGAGGATGGGTTGCCATTTCCAACCGGTGCAGACGGCACCGATCAAAGCGTCGAGATCATCGCGATGGGTCTGGCTACGAATGTGGAACCGGAACATGGTGTATGGGGTGAGACGATTTACATCGGTTCCGACGATGCCGCGTTCAAAGCGCTTGCCATGTTTGGGGAGCTTAGTGACAAAACTCTGGACCGGGCAGTGCGCGGAAACGGGGTGATCGTGTATTGGGAACGCGGTCAGGGGGCGGTATTCAACGCCGCCACCTGCGAGTGGGTCATGGGCCTTGCGCGCCAAGACTGGCAGGTCGAATGCGTTACGCGCAACGTGCTTGACCGCTTTGGTACGCCCGCCGCCTAGCCTGAACGCCACCCTGCTTCACGCAGTGCGTGCCCGTAACTGGGTGCTGTGCGCATTCTGTGACCCAGTCCTTTGCCGAGCAGCAATTTGTGCAGTTTTGGCAAGTTGTAACAGGGCACATGCATGATCATGTGATGTTCCAGATGGTAGTTGACCCAATAGGGGGCCACCAGCAATCGCGCTACTGGACCGGCAAAGGTTGTGCGGACGTTTTGCAACGGGTTTTCTGATTTTTCGGTCGCTCCGTGTTCCGCGATGTTGCGGATGCGCAAGACGAACTGAAACCATGTGAGATAGGGTAGCAACCAGAAGGCAAGTCCCCACCACCACTGGCCCGCCAGCCCCATGACGAACATGATGCCCAGAAAAATTGGGAGGGATTTCCAAAGTTGGGCCGCATTGAAGCTTTGGGCGAAATCCGAGGCCGCCGCTTCGACGGCATCCTTGTCCCCCGCAAGTCGAAACGACATCACGATCTGGCCCCAAAGCTGTTTCAACCCCGTTCGCCCTGTCAGGTCGCGTGTGAACTTACGCCGCATCGAGGCATGTGAGGTCGGAAACTTTGAGGACAGGACCAGATCGGGGTCTTTTTCGGTTTGGGTAAAGCGATGATGGGTAAGGTGATAGTGACGATAAGCCTCAAGCTCCGCCAGAATAGGCCTGCCGCACAGCCACTCGCCGACCAATTCGTTCAAACGCTTGTTGCGGAACAAGGCATTGTGGGCTGCATCGTGCATCAAAATCGCCAGCCCAAGTTGGCGCGATCCGATGACAACCACGGCAAGTAGGAAAGTCAGAGGGTTCGGCCAAAGTGCAAAAACAATCAGCGCCGCCGCGATTGTTCCCCAGCAATGAACCACCAGACACACACCCATGCGATCTGAGCGTTGCGCCAGAGGACGAATCTCTTCGGTAGTCAGATAGGCCTTTCCGGGTGTCATCACGGCGCCTCCCGGTCGGAAACGTCTCAGATTCGGGCTGCGCCTGTCAATTTCGCCGCAGCGTCACTACTGCGTCGGCAGCCGCGTCATAGGCACTCGTTAACCATTGGTTTGCGACAACGTTCCCCGGAGCCACCCGGCCCGCGGAACCCTGCACAGACCCACACAAAAATCGTGGCCCCTGACGCGGCTGCAGCCATTACAGCCTCTGGTGCGTGCAAATCGTTTGCGACTGCCCCACCAGTCCCACAAGGATTAACCCAACCCCCTCTAAGCCCAGAGCGTTCAGTAGCTTTCCGCCATGTGCTCTGATCTTCATCGGGTTTGCCCCCCTCATGTTGCCAATCTGGCTGAGGGTAGATTTGCCCGAAACCTGTGGTTGCGTAAGTGAACCAGATCACAATCGGTGGATTTTTTTAAAATTTCTTTCAGCGCCAGTCGAAAAAGCCTTGGCCAGCCTGGTCCAGAAGGCGACTTGCCATGGCACGACCCATCTCGCTGCCGTCTTCGACAGGTCCGGTGACATCATCAGCAATCGATTCAGAACCGTCTGGCCTGAGGACTTCGCCGCGCAGACGAAGATTGGCGCCCCGCAATTCAGCCAAACCGGCAATTGGTGTTTCGCACGAGCCGTCGAGCGCGGCCAGCAATGCGCGTTCAGCAGCCAGTCTTTGGCCGGTTTCTGCGTGGTGAATCGCCTCAAGCATCTCGGCGGCGCGGAGGTCATCTGCGCGTCGTTCGATCCCGATCGTACCCTGCGCGATGGCGGGCAGCATGTCATTGGGAGAAATTGCGGTCGCGGGAACATCGGTCATGTCCAGCCGCCGAATACCGGCCATGGCAAGAAATGTGCAGTCAGCAACGCCTTCGGCCAGTTTTTTCAACCGGGTCTGCACGTTGCCCCGAAATTCCACTACCTTCAGATCGGGGCGGCGATTCAGAAGCTGTGCCCGGCGGCGCAGTGACGAAGTTCCGACGACAGCTCCCTGGGGCAGATCGTGGATCGATGCGAGCGACGGAGAGATGAACGCGTCCCGCACGTCCTCGCGCGGCAGGAATGTATCGAGCACCAGACCGTGGGGTTGTTCGACCGGCATATCCTTGGTCGAGTGAACGGCGATGTCGATTGAGCCCTGCAACATAGCCTCTTCTATTTCCTTGGTGAACAGACCCTTGTTGCCAATCTCTTTCAGCGGACGGTCGGCGTCGATCATGGCACGGTTGTCGCCGGTGGTCTTGATGACCACGATCTCGAACGCGTCTTTGGGCAGGTCGAACGCCTCGCTCAGCCGATTGCGGGTTTCATGGGCTTGGGCCAGCGCCAGCGGCGAACCACGGGTGCCGATCTTCAGCGGCGAAGCGGGGGAGGGTAAGTTCGAAATCATGGGGTCAGCTTTAGTCGCGTCACATTGCCCTGACAATGGGGGCAGAGCTTGACAAATTGCCGCCGAAGGCGGACCCGTGACGGAAATCGGATTTTTGGGGGCGAGCATGGCCGAAACAAAAACATTGCTGCGGGCGCTGGCGGGCGAAGTTCAAAAGGTTCCGCCGATCTGGATGATGCGCCAGGCAGGGCGGTACCTGCCGGAATACCGCGCCACCCGGGAACAGGCAGGTGATTTCTTGCGGCTGTGCTATACACCCGATCTGGCGGCCGAGGTGACGTTGCAACCGATCCGCCGCTATGGGTTTGATGCGGCGATCCTGTTTGCCGATATTCTGCTGGTGCCGCAGGCGCTCGGGGCCGATCTGTGGTTCGTAACCGGCGAGGGGCCGCGATTGTCAACGATTCAAAGCCAGGCCGATTTCGATGTGTTGAAACCGGTTGAAGCTGTTCACGAGACTCTGAACCCGATTTATGAAACCGTTCGAATACTGTCGCGCGAATTGCCGTCGGAAACCACGCTGATTGGATTTGCGGGTGCACCATGGACTGTCGCCACTTATATGATCGCCGGTCGGGGTACGCCCGATCAAGGACCGGCGCATGCCTTGCGCGAGGGCAATCCAGCACTGTTTGACGCCTTGATCAAGCGGATCACAGCGGCCACGATCGAGTATCTGTCTGCCCAGATCGAAGCCGGTGCCGAGGTTGTCAAAATCTTTGATAGCTGGGCGGGATCGTTGAACGGAGAGGCGTTCGCCAAATACGCAGTCGAACCTTGTCGGGTGATCACGCAGGCCCTGAAGGCGCGCCACCCGGGTATTCCTGTCATCGGGTTTCCGCGAGAAGCCGGTGACGGGTATGTTGGCTTTGCCAAAACCACGGGCGTGGACTGTGTGGCTCTCGATAACTCGGTGACGCCGGAATGGGCCGCAGAGCACGTTCAGGTCGATGGATGCGTGCAAGGGAATCTGGCCTCGTCGCATATGGTGACCGGCGGGCAGGCGTTGATTGACGAGACTCGCCGAATCGTCGCGGCCTTTTCCAATGGGCCCCACATCTTCAATCTGGGCCACGGGATCACGCCGGATGCTGATCCGGAAAATGTTCAGATCATGATCGATACGGTGCGCGGGCGTTAGGGGCGAGGGGCCAACCCCTCGCGCTCCCCGGGGTATTTCAGACCAGAAAGAAGCACCAAGTCAGTTCCTGTCCAAAGCTGAGAGTTCGCCGAGGATTTCGTCCGTGTGTTCGCCGCGTAGCGGGCTGGGTAGCGGAGTCCAGTCGTGGTTTGAAAAACGGGGGGCGCAGGCGGCCTGGAAGATGCCGTTTTGGGTTACCCAGGTCTCGCGGGACGCGTTCATTTCGTGGCGAGCCGCCTCGGCGGGGCTGAGAACCGGAGCGACGCAGGCGTCTGTGCCCAGAAACAGCCCGGCCCAATGATCGCGCGGTTTTTCCAAGAAGATTTCGGCCAGTCGCGAGGTAAGGGTCGGCCACGCGGGTCTGTCAAATTGCTTGAGGAAATCTGGATCTTCTGCGAGGCCCATGCGTTCGAGGAAGAGTGTGTAAAACTTCGGTTCAAGGCATTGCACCGTCACATAACCGCCATCCGAACATGCATAGGTGCGGCTCCAGTGGGGGCCGTCAAGCAAGCTTTCCCCGCGTGTCTCGGACAGGTTTCCGGTTTGCGACAAACTCATGAGCAGGTTCATCATGTGGGCCGAGCCGTCATAAATTGCGGCGTCGACCACTGTTCCACACCCGTTGACGCGAGCATTGAGTAAACCCGCTAGCAGGCCGGTCACTAGGTACATCGCACCGCCTCCGATATCACCGAGAAGAGTTGCCGGTGTCTGCGGCGCATCGCCGGGGTTTGACCCGTACCAAAGCGCACCCGACAGAGAAATATAGTTCAGGTCGTGGCCCGCCTGTTGAGCCAAAGGACCGTCCTGCCCCCAACCGGTCATGCGTCCGTAGACGAGTTTGGGGTTTAGTGCATGACAAGCTTCGGGGCCTAGGTCCAGTTTTTCCATCACGCCGGGTCGGAAACCCTCGATCAGCGCATCGGCGGTGGCAATAAGGCGTTGCGCGGTTTCATTGTCTGTGGCGCTTTTGAGATCCAGCGCGATGGACCGCTTGCCCCGGTCGAGCAGCGAACGTTCCGGCATTCCAGGCGTGACCGGGCCGCCCTTGCGGTGCACGGTGACTACGTCTGCACCGAGATCGGCGAGCAGCATGGCTGCGAATGGGGCAGGACCGAGCCCTTCGAATTCGATGATGCGAATGCCGTTCAACATGCGATGCTCTCCGTTTGGCAACAAGGTTCAGGTGTGGCCGGGGGATTGCAAGGGGTTGTTCATGCGACGTGACGTCCTGACAGAGTGCTCTATGCGCAATTGTTGGCCTGTGCTTTTCTGGGCTCTGAGGAGGAGTGTGCCATGCCAGTTGTCGACTATGAAAAGGATGGCCGTATCGCGCGAATTGCCCTGAATCGCCCAGAAGTATTGAACGCGATCAATGATGAATTGCCGGTGGAACTGGAGGCCGCAGTGTCGCAGGCAGACGCCGATCCGGAGGTGCACGTCATGATTTTGTCCGGACGGGGTCGCGCCTTTTGCTCGGGCTATGATCTGGCCTTTTATGCCGAAGGCAATGGTTCTGGAGAGGTGACGCAGCCAATGCCCTGGGACCCGATCAAGGATTATCGTTTTATGTGGCGCAACACACAGCATTTCATGTCGCTCTGGCGTGCTATGAAGCCAGTGATCTGCAAAGTGCATGGGTACGCGGTTGCAGGTGGGTCTGATATCGCGCTGTGTGCCGATCTGACCATCATGGCCGAAGATGCGCAGATCGGATACATGCCTGCGCGTGTCTGGGGCTGTCCGACGACTGCCATGTGGGTTTATCGCCTGGGGGTAGAGCGAGCCAAGCGGATGCTGTTCACCGGGGACAAGATTTCGGGTCGCGAAGCCGCCGACATGGGCCTCGTACTAAGGGCGGTTCCGGCAGATGAGTTGGATGACGCGGTCGAGGAACTGGCAGCACGGATGGCGGCGGTTCCGATCAACCAACTGGCGATGCAGAAACTGGTGATAAACCAGGCCATCGAACAGACGGGACTGATGCAGACACAGCGGCTGGCGACGATTTTTGACGGTATTACCCGGCATTCACCCGAAGGCATAAACTTCAAGGCGCGCGCCGAAGATGTGGGTTGGAAACAGGCGGTGGCAGAGCGTGACGAAGGGACGTGGGACTGGACCGGGAATTTCGAACTTCCCAAGCGCAACAGGTAGCAGACTTGTTCTGAAAAGAATTCGAGACTAGCCTGAATTCTTGCAACATCTCATGCACATTTCTGGGGGGAGCGGCATTGAGAGCCTGGTTGTTTTTTTTCGGCTGCGTCATCGCGATTGCGCTTGCCCTCATATATACGCGGCTTCACCCGCCTTCCTCATTCAAATTCGCTGCAGGCCCCGAAGGCGGGTCATATGAGAGTATCGCCAAGACCTATGCGGATCGTCTTGCCAAAGATGGCATTCGGCTTGAAATCTTGCGGACTGCCGGGTCTGTTGAAAACGCACGCCTGCTGTCGCAGGGAGCGGTGGATGCGGGTTTCCTGCAAGGTGGCATCCCGATCGAAGATGACAGGATCGAGGCGATTGGAGCCGTATTCTTTGAGCCAATGGTGTTCCTCGGGCGCGCTGATGCGATCATTCCGCGCAACCCTGCTGAATGGAAAGGTTTGCGTATAAACAGCGGTGTGTATGGATCAGGAACCGAGGCCGCCTTTCGTGACTTTGAAAGAGCGGTAGATTTATCGCGAGAAGATAACACGCACTTCGAAATCGGATATGCCGAGGCAATTGATGCTTTGATCAACGATGAAATTGATATTGCCGTGTTTGTCGCGCCGATCGATGCGCCCTATCTAAAGCGGGCATATGAGCAATCCGAGTTAAGGTTCCTGCCAGTCGAACATGTCCAAGCCATTTCGCGCAGACTGGAATATGCCAGTGTCGTAACGGTTCCGACAGGAGGCATGTCTTTGGATCCTGTGCTTCCGCCTGGACCTCGTGAATTCATAGCTTTGGAAGCGCGGTTGGTTGTCGAGCCTGATTTGCATCCCGCCCTGATAAACCGCCTTACCACCGCCGCGATAGAAGTGCATCGAAAACGTGGGATCATAACCGACCCGGGCATGTTCCCGTCGATCGAAGGGACCGGATTGAAAGCCAACAACACCGCACGGCAATTGATACAGGAAGGCCCGTCTACATGGCACGATTGGTTGCCCTATTGGATAGCTGCTCAGGTCAATCGTGTGCTTCTGCTGTTCCTGCCATTCTTCTTCATTGTTGTTCCATTGTTGCGGATGCTGCCTCGCGCTTATGCTTATGTTCAGCGTTGGCGGGTTTGGCAGCACTATCCCGAGATAAGGCAGATCGAAGAAGAGTTGTCCGAGGAACCTGAATTGTCAAAACTTGAGGCGATGCAAACGCAGTTGGTCGATCTGGACAACCGCTTTGCTACGCTTCGGCTTCCAGCCGCCTACAGACAGGGACAATATGATGCCCGCCTGCATCTGGAACTCATTCAAAAACGGGTGAATGAGATGATTTTATTGCGACGGAAAGCTGCTGGCAAAAAGATTTGAAATCGTTTTGTCCCGAAAAACAGTTGATTTTTGTCCGTCATAAAACACAACTTCACCTCCGGAAGGGATCGACCGGGTAACCGACGCGTGCAAGATACAGGCCTTGCGGTGGGCAAACCGGACCGCAGGCAGCCCGGTCTACGGCCTTGAGAGCCAAATAGACGTCCTCGGGTGACCACGCGCCTGCTCCGACCCGTTCAAGTGTGCCCACAAAACTACGCACCTGGTTGTGGAGAAAGGAACGTGCTCGGACGTGGAAATGGATTTCCGGTCCGGAAAAGCCATCGACCGCTTCGACGCGAAACTCGTCCAGGGACTTGACGGGGCTGGCAGACTGACAAATCGAGGACCGGAACGTGGTGAAATCGTGCCGCCCGATCAACATGTCTGCGGCTGCCTGCATCGTTGATACGTCGAGTGGATGACCGATCCGCCAGACCTGCCCTTTGTCATGTGTGGCCGGAGCGCGTCGGATCAGAATACGAAATAGGTATTGCCGCTCGACCGCCGAAAAGCGCGCGTGCCAGTCGTCCGCGACTTGAGAGGCCTGAAGAATTGCGACTGGTTCCGGCTTGAGGTGATAATTCAGCGCTTCAGACAAACGGAAAGGGTCCCAGTCCTTTGCCAGATCGCAATGGGCGACCTGACCAAGGGCGTGAACGCCTGCGTCGGTGCGGCCGGCCGCAGCAATTGTGTGAGGGCCGGGTTCGAGCTTGGCCAGCGCATCCTCGATTGCTCCCTGAACCGAGGGCAGCTCTTTTTGGCGCTGCCAACCGGCAAATGGGGCGCCGTGATATTCGACTTTCAATGCATAACGTGGCATGGCCGCGCTGGTAGCCCGGAGAGGCGGACAAGTCCAGTGGGGAGGTCTGCCGTTCTGTGTTGCACTGGTAACCCTGCACGGACGTGCCTATCTTGCGGCAAGTCGTGAGAGAGGCAGCGTATTGGTCATTTCGACTCTGGCAGACAATATCATGCGCGGTGTGGAAACCGTGGGCGACCGTGTGTCCGAAACCTTGTTCGAACCGGTGATCCGGCTGGGGGTGACGGGGCTGGCACGCTCGGGCAAGACGGTGTTCATTACCTCGCTTGTGGCCAACCTGCTGGATCGAGGGCGGATGCACGGGCTGACGGCAGAGCAGGAGGGCAGGATCGTTGCCGCATATCTGCAACCGCAACCCGATGACACGGTGCCGCGCTTTGACTATGAAACTCATCTAGGGGCGCTGACCGGGCCTGTACCTCGCTGGCCCGAAAGCACCCGCGCAGTGTCGGAATTGCGTTTGTCGCTACGCGTGCAGCCGGGTGGGTTGCTGTCAGGGTTCAAATCGCCACGCACCGTGCATCTGGACATCGTCGACTATCCTGGGGAGTGGCTGCTGGACCTGGGTTTGTTGGACAAAACCTATGCCGAGTGGTCTGGTGAGGTTTTGACAGGGGTCGCGGCACGACCACAGGCGCAAGCGTTTCTGGCGCAGTTAAAAAGCACCGATCCGGGAGCCACACTTGACGAACAGGTGGCGCAGGGTCTGGCAAAATCATTTACGGGATATCTCAACGCCGCACGGGAGGCTGGGTTTTACGACTGTACTCCGGGGCGGTTTTTGTTGCCCGGTGATTTGGCGGGCTCTCCGGTCCTGACATTCGCACCTCTCCCGGTGTCGAGTCCTTCGCGGCGGCGGACTTTGCATCGTGAGATGGAGCGGCGATACGAAGCTTACAAGTCACAAGTGGTCAAGCCGTTCTTTCGGGACCATTTCGCCCGTATCGACCGTCAGGTGGTTTTGGTCGATGTCTTGGGCGCAATCCACAAGGGCCCGAAAGCAGTCGAAGACATGCGCCGTGCGATGGCTGACATCCTGTCGGCCTTTCGGCCCGGTCGGAACGCCTGGCTGAGCGGGCTTTTGCTGGGTAAGCGGATCGAAAAGGTTCTTTTTGCCGCTACTAAAGCCGATCACCTGCACCATCTGCAGCACCAGCACCTGACCGCGATCATGGAGGCATTGACTCGCGAGGCCCGAAACCGCGCCCGGTTTGCCGGGGCCGAAACGTCGGCCCTGTCGATTGCTGCCCTGCGCGTGACCACCGAAGAGATGCGTCGCCACAATGGGCAAGACTTGCCCTGTGTTCGGGGTGCATTGCTGGAAACCGGCAAACAGGCGGCGTTCTATCCGGGGCGCTTGCCCGAAGATCCCGCGCAGTTGTTGGTGCCAGCACGCGATGGCGCAGAGGCATGGCTGGAGGGCGAATACGGCACCATGGCTTTTGCGCCGGCGCCTATTGACGGAAAGCCCGGTGTCGGCCCACCGCACATACGGCTGGACCGGGCAGCGCAATTCTTGATCGGAGGCAAGCTTTGAACGCGATCCTTCGACCAGCGCGCAGTACGGATGCCGGTAAGACCGGCAAAATCCTGTACGGATTCGCGCGCGAGAATGATTGGATGCCCAAACTCCATTCGCTGGCGGAAACGATCGCGTTCTGCGGGGCCATGATCGATCGGGGTTGGGTGACTGTTGCCGAAGGCGAGGATGGAGTTGTCGGATTTCTTGCTCGGGACGGAGCAGAAATCTGCGCGCTCTATCTGAGTGAACCGGCCAGAGGACAGCGGGTCGGACAGAAGTTGCTGGAGGATGCAAAGGTACGGCGGGGTTACCTGGTCCTGAAGGCATTCGAGGCCAACGCCCGGGCACGACGATTTTACGAACGTAACGGATTTGTCGAGGCTGGGTATGGCGATGGCTCGGCCAACGATGAAAACCTGCCCGACATCACTTATGTCTGGAAAAAGAAAGGATATCCCGGATGACCAATGGTCCGGTTTTGATCGATCTTTCAGACGAAAAAACGCCCGTGCCAAATGTGGCGCAAGCGCCAGACGTACCAGACTTGCAGGTTCCAAAAGGCAAGGCAATGCAAACCGTCGCCCGTGTTGCTACACGCAAGCCTTCTGGACTGGCAAAATGGTTCTGGGGGCTTGCAGGGGCGTTGGTCGGGGCGGTGGTATCTGTCGCGGCTTGGGATTTCGTTTCATCGCTGGTGGCGCGTGCGCCGATGCTTGGATGGGCGGTGACGGCTCTGATTGGAGCCTTGGTTCTCGTTGTGTTGCTCATTGGTCTCAGGGAAGTTGCGGCGATTGGACGGCTTGCCAGTGTCGATAGTCTGAAACGGTCCGCCGACGTGGCTCTGGCTGAGGGTGATCTAGGGAAAGCGCGGGCGGTGATCGGCAGACTGGCCGTTTTCTACAGGGGCCGCGAAGACACACGTTGGGGGCTGGAACGGCTGAACGAACGCAAAGGCGACATGTTTGACGCGTCAGCGTTGCTCGCGCTGGCCGAAGACGAGTTGTTGGCCCCGCTGGATGCGGCAGCCAGCCGTGAGGTCGAAGCCGCGGCACGGCAGGTTGCTACCGTCACTGCACTGGTTCCCTTGGCTTTGGCCGACGTGGCGACTGCTTTGGGCGCATCGCTACGTATGATCCGCCGCATCGCTGAAATCTATGGTGGCCGGGCAGGGGTCTTGGGTAGTTGGCGGTTGACCCGTGCCGTTTTCGTGCACCTGGTTGCGACCGGGGCGGTTGCGGTGGGTGATGATCTGCTAGAGCCGGTTCTGGGTGGGTCTATCCTCAGCAAACTGTCCCGGCGATTTGGCGAGGGGCTGGTCAATGGCGCGCTCAGTGCCCGCGTTGGCGTGGCCGCAATGGAAGTGTGTCGCCCATTGCCGTTTTCCTTCCGGCACAAACCTTCGACACGGGCTATCGTCAAACGTGCTCTGACGGGGCTGTTTAAAAAGGGATGATCCCGGCACTTAGGTTGATTTCCTTGCCTATGAGCGCCGCAAGGCAGCAAAGGCGAGCGCTCCACCAAACCCGATGAACATGAGACCCAAGGCTCCCGAAATCCACCGTTTTGCATTTCGGAATGCGGCGATGGCGGTCTCGGTCGAAAAGACCGTCGCGGTCACCGCGTGCAACGCCGCCGCAAGCAATCCGCAAAGTACGACGATACCGCCGAGAAACCAGTTAGGTGATGACGCTGGAATAACCGCGGTCATGATGGCACCGTAGAAAAGTGCGGCCTTTGGATTTGTTATGCTGACAATGAACCCGGTTCGAAATGATCGAGAAAGTCTGCGTGCTTGGATTTGAGGCGCTGTCTTCGAGCCGGTGTTTCCGAAGGCCGAGTTCAGCGACTTGACCCCCAGCCAGACCAGATAGGCGGCCCCTGCCAGTTTGAGTGCGACAACCGCCTTGGGGAACTGTTCGAACACAAGCGCTACGCCCAGAACTGCGGACAAGGCCCAAAGATAGGCGGCGCTGGCCATGCCAAACCCGGTCATGACACCGTGTTTGCGACCGTGTGTCAGGGAGGCGCTCATGACCGCGAACATGTTTGGGCCGGGTGTAATCCACGCCAGAACGTTCACCATTAAGAAAGTTCCCAAGGAAATTGCGATTTCCATCGAGTCCACCAGTTTCGTTTCGGTCTATGTAAGTGATCCGACGTCGACCCGCCAAGAGAGGTGTCGCGGAAAGGCTTGATCTGACGCAAGGCCGCCGCCCGTCGCATCGTCCAAGATTAGAAACAAGCAGAGGGTAAACAATGCCGGATCACGGTCACAGCCACGAAGAAATCGCCGAACGGATAAGCGCTCCGCCCGGGCGTGGCGTGTTGCGAGATATCGTCTATGGCGGCATAGACGGTTCGGTGACGACATTCGCTATCGTCGCCGGTGTCGCGGGCGCGGGCTTGTCGCCGTTCGTAATCGTAGCACTTGGCCTTGCCAATGTGCTCGCTGACGGATTCTCGATGGCGGCAGGCAATTATTCGGGCACAAAAGCCGAGTTGGACAACATCCGCCGCATCCGGGCGATCGAAGAGCGCCATATCGAACTCTACCCTGACGGCGAGCGCCGCGAAGTGCGTGCGATTCTGGCTCAGAAGGGCCTGTCAGGTCCGGTTTTGGAAGAAGCAACAGGCGCCGTAACTGCGGATCAGGAAAGCTGGATCAGCCTGATGCTGGAGGGCGAGTATGGGCTGGGAACTATCGATCCGCATCCCTTGAAGGCGGCCATCGCAACCTTCATGGCTTTTCTCGTCGCTGGAATGGTGCCGCTGTTGCCGTTCCTGTTCGGGCTGGATCACGCCTTTGCATTGTCGGCTTGGATGACGATGGGTGTATTCTTTACGATAGGCGCATTGAAGAGCCGCTGGTCGCTGGCCCCTTGGTGGCACTCGGGCGGTGAGACACTTCTCATCGGTGGAGTGGCCGCAGGGATCGCCTATTTCGTTGGAACCCTTTTTCAGACCTAGACACGATAGTTTGTCGCAGAAACGTGTCTGCCACTGGCGCGTGCACCTCGGGCAGGTAGAGTTGCCACTTCGATGCGTTGCCCAAGGATGCCATGACAATGCAGCATGCTGATACCAAGACGGTTTTGGTCCTGGGAGCATACGGTTTCATTGGCGCATCGGTTGTCCGTGCTCTGGTCCAGGGTGGATATGCTGTTCGCGGAATGGTCAGATCGGTGCGATTGGCTGATAAGGTCTTGTCCGGATGCAGCATCATTGATGGTGACTTGCGTCAAATGACGGAGCCTGAAAACTGGTCGCTTGCCCTGAATGATGTCGACATTGTCGTGAATTGCGCTGGCGCATTGCAGGACGGCGCTCAGGATGATCTTGCCGCGGTCCATCATCATGCGGTTGCCGCACTTGGCAAAGTTTGTGCCAAGAGTGGAATAGCAATTGTACAAATCTCCGCCATTGGGGCTGAAGCGACGTCCGACACCGCCTTCATGCGAACCAAGGCAGAAGGTGATGCCGCGTTGCGCCGTAGTGGTGCGCCGCTCTGGGTGCTGAAGCCGGGGCTGGTGATTGGGCAAACTGCTTTTGGCGGTACGGGGCTGCTGCGGATGCTGGCCGCCGTGCCATTTTTCCAGCCATTGGCCCAACCCGCGACACCGGTGCAATCGGTGGGGATGGAGGATTTGTGCCGTGTGGTCCTTGAAGCTGTCTCTGGCGAGTTGCCGCATGGAGAGTATGAGTTGGTCGAAGATCAGGCGCAGTCGCTGGCAGAGCTCATACGGCAGACCCGTGAATGGCTGGGGTTTCGGCCTGCTTTGTTCTCTTTGAATGTTCCAATTGTAATTACACGGCTTGTCGGACGGATCGCAGATGGGTTGGGGGTGTTGGGATGGAGGTCTCCGCTTCGAACCACGGCGCTTTTCGTCATGGAAACCGGAGTCGAGGGGAATGCCGCCACGTACCGGCAGGCCAGCGGGCGCCATTTGGTCGCTCTGCCAGAGATTTATGCCGGACTGGAATGCGCCCGGGAACACAGGCTTGCCGCGCGGATGTCATTGCTCATGCCGCTCGTCGTGGCGGTGCTCAGCTTGTTCTGGGTGTTGTCTGGGGTGTTCGGTCTAATCGGCTTGAACGAGGCAAGTGCGGTGCTCATCTCGGCGAACTGGTCACACTGGATGGCAAAGGTCAGCGTGGTGTTCTGGTCGCTGGTTGATATCGGCTTGGGACTGGCGATCCTGTGGAGGTCCTGGGCTGCATGGGCCTGTCTTGTACAGGTTGCGGTTGCAGCGTTTTATCTGGTTGCGGCGTCCGTGGTGACCCCGGAATTATGGGTCGACCCATTGGGGCCACTGGTCAAGATATTGCCGGCCATGTTCCTTTCCCTTCTGGCCCACCAGCTTTTGGAGAGCAGATGACAGATCCCGATCTTATCCTGCGATGGCTGCACGTGATCGGTGCCTGTGTCCTTCTCGGAACCGGTGCCGGGATCGCGTTTTTCATGCTGATGGCACATCGCAGCGACGATCCGAAGATCATTGCCCATACCACGGGGGTGGTGGTGCTGGCGGATCTTGTCTTTACCACGACGGCTGTCATTTTGCAGCCGGTCACCGGCATGCTGCTGGCTTGGCGTTTGGGATGGGGCTTGATCGAAGGTTGGCTTCTGCTGGCCCTCGTATTGTACGTCGTGACCGGCGCGTTCTGGCTGCCCGTCGTTTGGATTCAGGTGCAATTGCGCGACATGGCGCGGGGAGCGGTGGCTGAGCAGCAAGCCCTTCCACAGAGATATCACCGGTTATTCCGCACCTGGTTTGCATGTGGGTTTCCGGCCTTTCTAGCCGTTCTGGCAATTGTCTGGCTGATGCTGGCGCGGCCCGAGATTTCGGTACCGGTTTTTTGACACATGCCAATGTGGGCGTGCGGCAACGTTTGGATTTCGTCAGGTATTCCGCACTATGTGACAGCAGCACTGGCGGATAGGCTTTCCGCAAAACACTTCGGAGGGTCGCCGTGGAATCGCTGCTTGTACTTGTTGCGTTGATCGTCTTGGCCATTCCGGTGACTATTGTCATTCTGTTGGTCGGGCTGTCGCGCCTGCGAAAGCGCGTGGAAGAACTTGAACAACAAATCGCGCAACTCAGTCGACCTTTCGAGCGCGTGAAGCCGCCTGAAAAACGAACCGACCCAGTTTCTCAAGAAGCTTCGCGCGATGCCGAATCGGTGGAAAAGGAAAAAAATGTCAGCCCCGCGCCCTGGTCGCGTCCTGCGGTGACAGAACCAGATGCAACAGAAGCTGCCACCCTGACGCACCCCAAGTCCCCTGCTACACCGCCTCGTGCTGTGGTGTTCCGGCAGGACAAATTCGATGCGTTGGGCAAGTGGTTGCGTGAGAATTGGTTCTATGCGGTGTCTGCCCTTTCGCTGACCTTGGCGGGGATTTTTCTGGTTCAGTACGGCGTGGAGAACGGTTTGCTGCCGCCAGCGGCGCGAATCATCGCAGCCTTGGGGTTTGGCTCAGTTCTGATCATTTCGGGCGAGGTTGTGCGCCGCCGGTTTGGTGATGATGCGTCCTCAAGCACCGCATACCTGCCTTCGGTCTTTTCTGGGTCGGGGCTGGTCACGCTGTTTGGGGGCATTCTGGCCGCGCGCCAGCTTTATGACTTGATCGGACCCGAGGCTGCACTGTCCGCGATGGTGACCATCGCACTCATGGGACTTGTGCTGGGGTGGCTTCATGGGCCGCTGTTGGCGGCGGTGGGGTTGATAGGTGCTTTCGCCGCTCCGTTTTTGGTAGGCGGGTCGTCCGAGGATCCGTCGTGGCTTTACGTCTATTTCTTTGTCGTGACCGTTCTGGGATTGGGAATCGATACCGTCCGACGTTGGGCGTGGATTTCGGTTCTCGCGCTTGTCGGGGCCTATGCTTCTGCTTGGTTGGTTTCGCTTTCGTCGCCGTCAACCGACGCGGCGCTGATGGTCTATTCTACCTTGATTGCGCTGGCTGCCATCGTTGTTCCGGTCCGCCGTCTGACCCCGGATCATCCCGGCAGCATGGTTTTGGTGTCTGTACGTCGCAAAAAGGGCGATCCCTGGCCGGAATTCCCGACGCGGCTTGCCTTTGCCTCAGTGGTTGTCAGCACTGCATTCATCGCGTTGCGTTGGGGTGGATCAGAGACCGAGTTCTGGCTTGCCGTCTTGATACTATCTGGTTTGGCGGTGGCTTTGATCGTATGGGCGAGCGGTGCCCGCGCATTGCAGGACACGGTGCTGTTTCCAACAACCGGTCTGTTGTGGGTAGTTTGGGGCCAGGGATTTGATTTTGGCGCAGTTTACCGGCGGTTTTTCGAAACCTACACCGAAACACCCGAAGCGGATTTCCCATGGGTGGTTACCTTCTTGGTCGTGATCAGTGCACTGATTTCGGTTCTGTCGGCGTGGCGGTCATTCCGGGGTGGGCAAATGGCGGTCATCTGGGCCGGAGCGGCGGCGATTTTCGCTCCGACGATGGCGATCGTGTTGGAGGTTGCGTGGCAGCCGGCCGAGGTGATCGGGGCGTATCCATGGGCACTGCACGCGCTGGTCTTGGGCACCCTCATGGTAGTATTCGCCGAGCGTTTCGCTCGTCGAGACGGAGAGGACAGGATGCGCGCCGCGCTGGCCACGTTGTCCGCACTATCCTGCCTTACCTTTGCCTGTGTCATCGTGTTGAGTTCGGCTGCCTTGACGGTTGCATTGGCCGTCACTGTTGTTGCGGCGGCGGCGCTGGATCGCAAGTTCACCTTACAACCGATGAGTTGGTTCATCGCGGTCGGTGTCGTCACGCTTGGCTATCGGTTGGTTGTCGATCCCGGTCTGGACTGGTCGGACAGGGCGCCGCTGCCCGAGGTGGTGCTTGCGTATGGAGGCACCCTGGCTGCTTTGGTTCTATCCCTCTACTTGCTGCGACCGCTCTCGCGTCCGTTGGCCAGGCTGATGCTGGACAGTGCCGCGTGGTCGACGAGTGGTTTGTTTTTGTCGATCCTTCTTATGCGGTGGCTGGAACGCATCGCGGGCCGTGCGGATGAAAGCCATTGGGGGCTTGGTCTGCTCTCGGTGATCTGGCTGGGTCTGGCCTTTGCACAGGTGCAAAGGTTGGAGCTTGGCGGTAGGCTTGCTATGATACGAACGGGCCTGGCAGCCGTATTCGGTATTCTTGGCGGTGTAGCTCTGGTAGCGGCATTGACCGATGGAAATCCACTGTTGACCAGCCATGCTATGCCGGTGATTGGCCCGCCAGTCGCGAACACGCTGGTGGTTTCTTACCTGCTCCCGGCATTGGTCATCGGCTTTTCGGCCTGGCGGATCAAATCCATGCCTCCGTTGCTGCGGCGGGCGTCCGGAGTTGCGGCGCTGGCGCTTGCAGCCTTGTGGCTGGGTTTGGCGATCCGGCACTTGTGGCAGGGCGCGGCGGGGATGTATCACGAAACCGGCGTGACCCAGCCCGAGCTATACACCTATACCATCACGTTGCTGGTGATAGGTGCAGTATTGTTCTATCAGTCGCTGGCGCGGAATTCCGCGATCATGCGCAAGGCGGGCCTGGCCGTGATCGGTCTGGCCATCGCCAAGGTTTTCCTGATCGACATTGCGGGACTTGGAGGCCTGATCCGAGTGTTTTCGTTGCTGGCGCTGGGTCTTGCCTTGGCCGGTCTTGCGTGGCTCAACCGCTGGGCCATGCTGCGCCATTCGCCGCAGGCATCGGAACCTCTGGACCAATAGGCGGCACCGTCCTATAAGCCCGGGCATGTTTGACCGGCTGGCCATCATTATTCGAATTATTTCCCCGGCGCTCTGAGCAATCGAGACGCCGGGACAAGGTGTTTGAGACCTCGCACCGCACGATCGCCGTTATCCGCAAAAGACAAGCCGAAGGACGCCACCCATGTGCGCCGACACGACCACTGAAACACCTGACTACAAAGATACGCTTAACCTGCCCAGGACCGAATTCCCGATGCGCGCGGGCCTGCCCAAGCGCGAGCCTGAGTGGCTGGCCCGGTGGGAGCAGATCGGAGTTTATGACCGCCTGCGCGAAAAGCAGGGCCGCAAACCGTTCACACTGCATGACGGCCCTCCGTACGCGAACGGCCACTTGCATATCGGCCACGCGCTGAACAAGACGATCAAGGACATGATCGTGCGCTCCCATCAGATGATGGGCTTTGATGCGCGTTACGTACCCGGCTGGGACTGCCACGGCCTGCCGATCGAATGGAAGATCGAAGAACAGTACCGCAAGAAGGGCAAGAACAAGGACGAGGTGAACATCGTCGACTTCCGTCAGGAATGCCGCAAGTTCGCCGAAGGCTGGATCGACATCCAGCGTGAAGAGTTCAAGCGTCTGGGCATCACCGGCAACTGGCCTGATCCCTACATCACCATGGACTTCCATGCCGAGGCCGTGATTGCCGACGAATTCATGAAATTCCTGATGAACGGCACGCTGTATCAGGGCTCGAAACCCGTGATGTGGTCGCCCATCGAGAAGACAGCGCTGGCCGAGGCCGAGGTCGAGTATCACGACAAGGAAAGCTTTACAGTTTGGGTGAAGTTCAAGGTCGTGAACGCAGGTGATCTGAATGACGCGTTCGTGGTGATCTGGACAACGACCCCTTGGACCATGCCGTCGAACAAGGCTGTCGTATACGGCAAGGACATCTCGTATGGCCTCTACGAAGTCACCGGCGCGCCGGAGGAATGCTGGACTGCTGTTGGCGACAAGTTCCTGTTGGCAGATAATCTGGCCGCCGACGTGCTAGGCCGCGCCCGTCTGAACGACGACCAGTGGACACGCGTCCGCGATGTGACTGCCGATGAACTGGAAGATGTACAACTGACCCACCCGCTGGCCGGGGCCGAGGGCGGCAATGGCGAATGGGACGACCTCCGCGACTTCCGCGCCGCTGAGTTCGTGACCGATACCGAAGGCACCGGTTTCGTCCACTGTGCGCCGTCCCACGGTATGGAGGAATTTGAGCTATATCGTGATCTAGGTGAGCATCCACACGGTGGAACTTGGCTGGAGAAAGTCATCACCTATAACGTGATGGACGATGGCTCGTTCCGCGCGGATCTGCCGTTCTTTGGTGGAAAATACATCCTGTCCCGCAAGGGCGGTGAGGGTGATGCGAACAAGGCGGTCATAGACAAGCTGGTTGAGGTCGGCGGGTTACTGGCACGTGGCAAGATCAAGCACAGCTATCCGCATTCGTGGCGCTCTAAGGCTCCGATCATCTATCGCAACACGCCGCAATGGTTTGCTTCGGTCGATCGCAAGCTCGATGACGGTATGGGCGAGATGGGCGACAGTATTCGTGAGCGCGCCCTGCGCTCGATTGACGAGCTGGTAAAGTGGACACCGCAGACCGGCCGCAATCGTCTGTATTCCATGATCGAAGCGCGCCCGGACTGGGTTCTGTCCCGGCAGCGTGCCTGGGGTGTGCCGTTGACTTGCTTCACTAAGAAGGGCGCCTTGCCGACTGACGCGGATTACCTGCTGCGCAACGAAGACCTCAACGCTCGCATCAAGGCGGCGTTTGAAAAGGATGGCGCGGATATCTGGTACACGGATGGGTTCAAGGAAAAGATCCTCAACGGCATCGCCAACCCTGACGATTACGATCAGGTCTTTGACGTGCTTGACGTTTGGTTCGACTCGGGCTCGACCCACGCCTTTGTTCTGCGCGACCGCGAAGATGGGACCGAGGACGGCATCGCCGACGTCTACATGGAAGGCACCGACCAGCACCGCGGTTGGTTCCATTCATCGATGTTGCAGGCCTGCGGTACCATAGGGCGCGCACCTTACCGCAACGTGGTGACGCATGGGTTTACGCTGGACGAGAAGGGCAACAAGATGTCCAAATCGCTCGGCAACACCATCGTGCCCGATGAGGTCGTAAAACAGTATGGCGCGGATATCCTGCGCCTTTGGGTGGCTCAGACCGATTACACCGCAGACCAGCGGATTGGACCTGAAATCCTGAAAGGGGTGGCCGACAGTTATCGTCGTTTGCGCAACACGATGCGTTTCATCCTTGGATCGCTGGCGGATTTCACCGAAGCCGATCGCGTGGCAAACCCTTCAGAAATGCCACGACTTGAGCGTTGGGTTCTCAGCCGCTTGGCCGATCTGGATGCTCAGGTGCGCAAGGGTTATTCCGAGTTCGATTTTCAGGGTGTGTTCAGTGCCGTTTTCAACTTTGCCACCGTTGATCTGTCAGCCTTCTATTTCGACATCCGGAAGGACGCTTTGTATTGTGATGGCGACAGTCCGCGGCGCCGCGCCGCGCGTACGGTCTTGGACATCCTGTTCCATCGTTTGACGACGTGGCTCGCGCCAATTCTTGTGTTCACTATGGAGGAGGTCTGGCTGGAACGGTTCCCGGGCGAGAACAGCTCGGTTCATCTGGTCGATATTCCGGAAACTCCGGCCAACTGGAGAGACCAAGAAATCGAGGCGAACTTTGCCACCATTCGCCGCGTTCGCCGCGTGGTCACTGCAGCCCTTGAGATTCAGCGCCGGGACAAGGTAATCGGCTCCAGCCTCGAAGCTGCGCCTGTGGTGCACATCGAAGATGCGGATGTACGCGGTTTGATGGCTGAATTCGATATGGACGATCTGTGCATCACTTCGGGCCTTTCTGTGACCGGCGACCCGGCGCCTGCCGAAGCGTTCCGTCTGCCCGAAGTTTCGGGTGTCGGTGTCGTTTTCGAAAAAGCCGAAGGCGAGAAATGCCAGCGTTGCTGGAAAATCCTGCCAGACGTTGGCCGCCACACCCATGCGGGTGTTTGTGGTCGTTGTGATGACGCATTAGGATGAGCCAAACCTGAAGGGATCCCTTCGCCTGGGTGGCGAGGGGGTCTTGTTCATTCGAGAATGAAAAACTCGATTGTTGTGTCAAAGCCGGCGACCTCGCAAGATACGTGGTTGCCGGCTTCGACGGCCGATATGTCCATGAACTGTTTCGAACATATCGTTCTTGCATCCTGTCGCGAGGCCTCGTGCAGCATGCGCGAGCAAAGATTGATTGTCGGGCCGATGGCGGTGAAATCCAATCGGGTTTTGCTGCCGATATTGCCATAGAAAATGTCCCCGACATGCAGGGCCGCTCGAAACTCAGGGGCGGGGGTCGCAAGCCCATGGGCCATCGTTTTTCGCGCATGAGCAATGGCCTGCAATGCACCGTCCGCCGCCGCCTCTTGAGCGGTCAGGTCGTCCGGCGTGGGGAAAATCACGAGAGCCCCGTCGCCCAGGAATTTGAGGATTTCGCCGTTGTTGCGGGCGACCGAATCGTCGATGACCGCAAAGAAATGGTTCAGGAGCTGAAGAACGTCCTCTGACCCCATGCTATTTGAAAGCTGGGTATATCCCTTGATGTCTGCAAACAGAACCACGGCAGAGATAGTCTCACCCTCGCCGCGAACGATCTTGCCGCTCAGAACTTTCTGGCTGGTGGCCTCCCCCAAATAAGTTGCAAGGGTGATCTGTTTGTCCAGACGTTCAGTGAAAATCTCTTTCGTTCGCGCCAGGCATGACTGAACCCGCCGCAGTGCCATGATTTGTTCATCCTTGAACCCGCCATGAGATTGGGTCGCAAACTCGACGCAGCCGCTTACGGTTCCATCGAAGTTGATAAGAGGAAGCACCAGAACGTCAGTGTATCCCGCATTTTGGTAGTTTCGTATGTAATCCTCGAATTTAGCCGACGCATTCGTGGAGTCTGCCAAGCGTAATCGTATGGAGCGTTGTGTGGTGATGCTGCCATCAATCGGGGTCTTTTTGAAATCAACCGTGTCAAAGTATTCGTGCAGGAAAGTTACTCGCCGAACTCCCCCCTTGCTGGTCCATCGGGTCTGCATGCCTCGGATGCGCGGATGAATGAACAGTCCGTTGATGATGAGCGCATCAAGCCCGATACCGGCCTCGTTTAAGCGGTGCGCGCATTCCTTGACTACGGTCTCGAAGCTTTTTGGTGGTTGTGCTCCAGAGATCAGCCAGTTGCACACCGAGTGAATTTTGGCCGTGTCCACCATGACTTTTGCCCCGCCCCGTTTAGCCACTCATCATGCTCGGAAAGCGACGATGAGGCAATCGGGCGATGAATTCGCCAGATTTAACAACGGAATCCCAGAGCAACACGCATATCGGTTGCAGACAGTCGCGCCTTCTGTAAGCTTCGCCGCATGCCAAAGATCTGCGTCGATACCAAATTTGGCCGTCTCTCGGTCGAGGAGCAGAATGGCGTCATCGTGCGCCTTCGGTGGGCGAATGAAGAGGAGGCTCCGGATTCCTCTCTATTGATGGAGGCCGCGGCTCAACTCCGTGCCTATGACGACGGAAAGCTGACCCGTTTCGACCTGCCGCTTCAAGTGAATGGATCAGAGTTCCAGAAGCGCGTCTGCGATGCAATGTTTTCGATCCCATTCGGTGAGACCAGAACCTATGGCGATATCGCCCAGGAAATGGGTCATCCGGCGCAAGCTGTGGGGCAGGCCTGCGGCGGCAATCCAATTCCGGTTATCATACCTTGTCACCGTGTTTTGTCGGCAACTGGGCTAGGAGGGTTTTCGGGGGCTGGCGGCGTCGAAACCAAGGTTGCGCTGCTGCGTCATGAGAGTGCCGCCGGTTTGCTGATCTGAATTTTGCAAAAGCTGTTGCATTCCGCCGGTTTGCAGCACACTTTTATTTGACGACCGGAACTCAAGGACCCATTCAATGACAGTCGCCCAAGATCGCGCCACCAAAAAGAAGGCAATTATCGATCGCCTCATGTCGCTGGAAGCAGAAGAACTCGCCACAGCCAAAGCACATCACGATGCGTTCATGAAGGAGTCTCAACTGGATGACCGGGAAGGGCACGACAAGGATGATATCGCGGCCTCGCGCGGAAACGCCGATTTGGCTGCAGCCTTTGACGCCCCGGTTCATGCGCATCACGCAAAGATTGACGCACTGGAAAACACCGATTTCGGATTGACGGATACCGTCGCGCCGGGTGCGGTCGTGAAATTCGACAACCGCAATTTCGTGGTGTCGGTTTCGACGACCCGTTTCGATGTCGAAGGCGAAACCTATATGGGCATCTCAACGCAGAGCCCGATATATCTGGCGATGGCCGGTCTTCAGGCGGGCGAGGTTTTTACTCACAATGGTCAGGAATACGAAGTCGAAGACGTCCTCTGAAACCACTTGACGCCTTGCCAAGGAATATCTTTGCGCACCTTAGTCGTGAAGCTCCACAGCATTTCTCTGAGGGATGATTTGCTGGGCGATTCCTGCGCCCAGCAAGTATAGGCTGGTTAGAACAAGCCCCCAATGTGCCCAGCTTTGCGGGTCGAAATCCACCCAGGCAGCCCAACCGGCGAAGAAGGTCCAGGCAAAGGCCATCGGCAATGACACGTTGCGCCACCGGGCAGTTCGCACCGGGTGAATGAATTTTAGCGGTAGAAACATCGCGATAGACAGTAGGGTTACCAAGGCCAGACTGACATAAAAATTCGGTTCCAGTGCAAAGATCACGATCACCACCATGTTCCAGCAGCCTGGGAAACCGGAGAAGGAATTATCCTTTGTCTTCATCCTTGTGTCCGCGAAGTACATCGCGCTGGCAAATGTGATCACTATGATGGCAAACCAGCCGGTCCACCCGTCCATAAGGCCGGACTGGAAAAGCGCAAAGGCGGGAATGAACACGTAGGTGAGGTAGTCGATGATAAGATCCAGCAATACACCGTCGAATTCCGGGGCGTACTTCTTGACGTGATAGTGGCGGGCAAGTGGTCCGTCCATGCCGTCCACGATGAACGACACCACCAGCCAAAGGTACATCAAACTCCATTTCTCTTGCGCTGCGGCCAGCATGGCCAGCATGGCAAAAACAGCTCCCGTCGCGGTCAGGAGGTGGACGAAAAGGGCTTTGAATCTGAGTGTCATAGTCCGGTTCATGAACCAAGCGGCCCAGATATGCAAAGTAAAAGTCAGAGCTGCCGGCTTTGTCTTCAACCCTGACTGTTTTCTGCTTCAGTTTGATATGCGAACCTCTTCCAACGGATAGGCCAAAGCATCCTGCGCTTCCCAACTCACATGGCAATCGTGACAGAAAGACTGTTTGAACTTCATCGGCTTGCCGTTCGGCTGAACCGCTGAATAGACCCAACCATCGGTCTCGGGCGCTTCGTCCGAGGCAACCTTAGTCATCACGAAAAGTGGTCCGACCTTGGCTTGCTTGTTTTTCTTGTCGATGGAAATGCTCTCTTTGGCCAGAACGGACCCAATCGGCATTTCAACGCCTTCTTCGGCGAATTTCAGGTATTCCTCGGCAGCGATCGGGTTGGCAAATGTCAACAGCAACCGGTTGCCGTGTGGGCCGGCGACCGCAGGCCGGGTTCCGCTAACAGTCCAGTTGCGATAGTTCATCGCCAGCCGATCGCCTTCTTTTGCGTAGCTCTCCACCATCTTGTCTTTGATGCAGTCGTAGATAGTTCCGATATCTGTTTCGGTTAATTCAAACGGGTCTTCAGTCGGAATCGCGCATTCCTGAGCCGATACTGCGGTGACGCCGAACGTGCAGGCGATTGCTGCGGTGACCGTGAAAAGATGTCTTGTCATGGCTGTTCTCCCTTCAGTTGTCGAGGTGACTATCAGGTTCGCACAAAACAGACTTACTTATTCAGCACTTCCGTACACTTCAAAACACGAATCTGTGACAGAATGTGAGGACTTACGCTTTTGGGTGGGTGCGATTGTAGACTTCCATCAGACGCGCAGTGTCAACGGCAGTATAAGTCTGTGTTGTGGATAACGAGGCGTGTCCCAGCAATTCCTGGATGGCCCGCAAATCGCCTCCGGCGGCCAAGAGATGTGTCGCAAAACTGTGCCGAAGCGCATGCGGTGTGGCAGTTGCCGGAAGGCCAAGCTGCATTCTGGCCTTTGCCATCACCCCCTGGATTGTGCGAGGGTTCAATGCGCCGCCCCGGACGCCCCTGAACAGGGGCGCAGATGGTTCCTTGGGATAGGGGCAAAGGCGAACATAGGTGTCGATGGCGACACGGGCAGCTGGAATCACAGGTACAACACGTTCTTTCCCGCCTTTGCCGGTGATCCGAAGCGTATCCGGCAAGGGTGCGTCCATTCCCTTCAAAGACAAAGCTTCGGAGATCCTAAGGCCACACCCATAGAGCAAAGTGACAACCGCCACATCGCGGGCCGCTATCCAATCCTTTTCGGACTGCAGTTCGACAGTGTCGATAATGGCGCGAGCGGCGTCTTCAGCAAGCGGGCGGGGAAGCTTTTTGGTGAATTTGGGTGCGCGTGTGGATAGAACGGCGCTGGGTTCAAACCCTTCGCGCTCTGCCAGCCAGCGATAGAATGTCTTGACTGCAGACAGTTTGCGCGCAAGCGACCGGGCACCGACGCCTTCACTCCGTTGGTGCGCCATCCATGCACGCATGTCCGAGACTAATATCCTTGCGATGGGTGCCAGCCCTTCGGATTGCCCATGGTGCAATGTCATGAAGGACAGGAAATCAACCACATCTCCGCGATAGGCAATCAGGGTGTTTTCGGAATGTCCGGCCAGGGCTTTCTGGTTCTCCAGCCAGCGCTGAAGTGCGTCTCGGCAGGCTGGAGATATCAGGCTCACGACAGCCAGTGGCGCATCGAGCGTTCGAATACGCTGGCAAAAAATGACAGGAGATCGGTGCCAAGCTGCGGAGTGAAATGGCGGGGATCGGTGGAACCCATCACGATCATACCAGGAAGACGTCCGGTTCCCAGATCAAGCTTGAGGCACGCTTCGGATTTCAGTCGCATGGTCTGATCTCCAAAGATCTTCTGTGCAGAAGATGTTATCGGACGCAGTGTTACCGGTCGGGTTGCGCGCCGCGCATTACCACCGAGATAGGTATCGACAAAACCCGGCTCGACTACTTTCAATGCGTCGCCAAGCCGCGAAAGAACCGGATCGGTTCCATCAAGAGTGGACTCGAGGACAAGTGTGACGATGTCTACCCGCAGGATGTCAGCTATGTCACCCCCAAGGGTCCCAAGGAACTCTTCGAAATCGGATGGTTCCAGCAGCCGAAGAATGGCGCGATGCACCAGATTGGTTCCTGCGAGGTTTTCATAAGCGGCAGCAATGACAGAGCGGTGCGTGTCTTCCAACCGGTCGAGGCGGGCTTCCAGACGCTCCATTGCTATGGACCGCAAGTCTATGATGTTCTCGCCCATGGCGCGTTCATTGGCCGCAACCAGTGCTTGCATCAGATCCTTGTCGTCCAGAACAACGTCGGGTTTCGCTAGGATCGCGGCGCGCAGATTGTCTTCGAGTTTCGCTTCTCTGCTCATGATTTGTCCGTGTTTTTGTGTTGATGCGGTTTATAGCACGGCCTTTCGGCTTTGCTTAGGAAAAATCGAGGCAAAACCGTGAAATCGAAATCGCCCTGTGGTTGAAATGCAGCCAAGGCGTGCTGCTTCCTGCTAAGTCGCGACCAAAAGAGGTTTCCGGTGGAAAGCTTGGGGGCATGTGAGGGCATGGTTGGCATGGCCGCGCACAAGACACGCTGCCAGACTCGATAGTCGCTTGCGCCGTGTAATCCGGTGTTAAGGGAATGTGTAAAAACCGGGGTTCCGCTTCACGAGCGGAAGTATCAAAGGATTTTCTGCCCAGTCTTAGCCCAGTCCGCCAAAAAGGTTTCAAGCCCTTTGTCGGTCAGCGGATGATCAGCCAACTTTTTGATCACGGCGGGCGGCGCGGTTATGACGTCGGCCCCGATCCGGGCGCTTTCAGTGACATGGTTCACGGTGCGGATCGAAGCGGCAAGGATCTCTGTCTCAAAGCCGTAGTTGTCATAGACGTGGCGGATGTCAGCAATCAGATCCATGCCATCAAGGTTGATGTCGTCAAGGCGACCGATGAAGGGTGAGATAAAGGTGGCACCCGCCTTTGCGGCGAGAATCGCCTGATTCACCGAGAAACACAGGGTGACGTTGACCATCTGCCCTTCGTCAGTCAGCGTTTTACAGGTTTTCAACCCGTCCCAGGTCAGCGGCACTTTGACTGCAATGTTCGGCGCGATGTTGGCCAGCTTGCGGCCTTCGGCAATCATGTCTTCTGCTTTTGTCGCAACAACTTCGGCCGACACCGGGCCATCAACGAGATCACAGATCTCCTGGGTTACTTCCAGAATGTCACGTCCCGATTTCAGGATCAGCGACGGGTTGGTGGTCACGCCGTCCACCATGCCCAGATCGTTCAGTTCCGCGATGGCATCGATCTCGGCGGTGTCTACAAAGAATTTCATGGGGCAGTCCTTTGATGGGTTGGCCTCTGTCGCGCTTGCCTTTACCTCAAAGGAACACCTGCCGAAACCCCTGTCGGAGAAAGGAAACACTTGAGGGCACCAGAATACTTTGGCCAAGGCGAGTTGGTGGCGGTTCTGACCACGCAGCCTCTTGATCGTACGCTGGACTACAAGGCGCCCGAAGGTGGCTGCTTTCCGGGTGCGTTCGTCGAAGTTCCATTGGGTCCGCGCAAGGTGCTGGGCGTGGTCTGGGGGGCGGGCAGAGGCGATTTCGATCGCTCCAAGATACGCTCGGTGATCCGGGTTCTGGATGTGGCGCCGATGCGCGAAGAGATGCGCCTGTTTCTGGCGCGCGCCGCAGATTACACACTGACGCCGATGCCCGCGATGCTGCGGCTGGCCACGCGTGCGCCCGGTCTCGCGGATCCGCCATCCATGCGCAAGATCTATCGGTCAGGCAATGTCGAACCGGATCGGTTGACAGACGCGCGCAGGCGGGTTTTGGAGGTTTTGCGCGACTACGGTGGCCTCGCCTTTACGTTGAGGGAATTGGCAGAGATGGCCGGGGTGACATCTTCGGTTGTCAAAGGGCTGGTCAAACAGGGGGCAGTGCGCGAGGAGGACAGTCCTCGAGATTTGCCTTACCCGATGCTCGATCCAGATAAACCGGGCAAGGTGCTGACGGAAGACCAGACTTTCGCAGCACGGACATTGCAACGAGCAATTCTGACGGGCGATTACGGTACGACGTTACTGAAGGGTGTGACCGGGTCGGGCAAGACCGAAGTGTATCTTGAGGCCGTGGCCGAGTCGGTCCGACTAGGAAGACAGGCGTTGGTACTGTTGCCCGAGATCGCCTTGACCGCCGAGTTCCTTACCCGCGTCGAAGCGCGCTTTGGGACCCGCCCGGCGGAATGGCATTCCGGCGTGACACTGACAGAACGCCGCCGTGTCTGGCGTATGGTCGGTCAGGGCGATGCGCAACTCGTTGTGGGTGCGCGCTCGGCGCTGTTTCTACCTTTTCGCGATCTTGGGCTAGTCGTGGTCGATGAAGAACACGACACATCGTACAAGCAAGAGGACGGAGTACTCTACAATGCGCGTGACATGGCCGTTCTGCGCGCTGCAATCTGCGGGGCGCGGGTGGTGCTGGCCAGCGCGACTCCCTCTTTGGAAAGTTGGGCAAACGCTCAAGCAGGCAAGTATGATCGGCTGGACCTGACAGCGCGCTTTGGCGAGGCGGTCCTGCCCGAGATGAAATCTTTGGATATGCGGGACGAACGGCTGCAGCCGGGGACGTGGATTTCACCGTCGCTCAGGCAAGCGGTCATCAGACGGATCGAAAAGGGTGAACAGTCACTTTTGTTTATCAACCGGCGCGGTTACGCACCCGTTACTTTGTGCCGCGCTTGTGGCAATCAGATAGGATGTGATCATTGCGATGCGCGTATGGTCGAGCATCGCTTTCTCAAACGCCTGATGTGCCATCAATGCGGCGAAACCAAGCCGATGCCCGATGTCTGTCCTTCTTGCGGGGTGGACGGCAAGCTGGCACCGGTCGGGCCGGGAATAGAACGGTTGGCAGAAGAAGCCGCGGCGGCATTCCCCGATGCCCGGATCGCATTGCTGAGCTCCGATTTGTTCGGGTCCGCACGCGCGCTGAAGGAAAAGATCGAACAGATTGCCGAAGGGAACGCCGATATCATTATTGGTACGCAACTTGTGGCAAAAGGGCACAACTTTCCGAAATTGACACTTGTAGGCGTCATCGACGCTGATCTTGGCCTGCAGGGGTCTGACCTGAGAGCAGCGGAGAGGACCTTTCAATTGATGCGACAGGTCGCAGGTAGGGCCGGGCGGGCAGACAGGCCGGGCCAGGCACTGTTGCAGACCTTTCAACCCGAACACCCGGTGATCCGGGCAATTCTGGCGGGCGACGAAGAGGTATTCTGGAAGGCCGAGGCTGCAGGGCGACAGGCGGCGGGCGTACCGCCCTATGGGCGGATGGCGGGGATCATTCTGTCAGGTTCCGAGATTGGCCCGGTCTTCGATCTTGGAAATGATTTGGCCCGCAACGACTTTGCCATACGTCAGATCGGCGCTCAGGTCTTTGGCCCTGCACCCGCCCCGATTGCACGCATCAGGGGACGGCACAGGGTGAGATTGTTGGTCAAGGCCCCCAAAGGCGCATCGTTACAAGACGCAATTGCCAAATGGATTGCTCCGATACGGCTCAAGGGAGATATGCGGTTGGCAGTCGATATTGACCCGCAAAGTTTCTATTGACGATCAGATCGGCACCGTCCCGGATTTCTGATCGACAAGCATGTCGGTCGCCATGGCCCCGACCCACATGCAGAACAAGGCCAGCCATGCGGTTCCGGCAAAGATCGATCCCCCGGTAACGCCCGCACCGATGGCGCAGCCCCCGGCCAGCATTCCGCCAAAGCCCATCAAGGCGGCGCCGATCATCGCCTTGCGCATGGTCAAAGCGTCATCAAATGCCTGAAACCGCATTTCGCCAGCCAGCCATGCGGCCAGCATTGCACCGATGAAAACGCCAGGAACCAGGCCAACGTCGAATTCCAGGACCGCATCGCGTTCAAGAAAAAACATCAGCGTATGCGCCGAAGGTCCGGTGAATGTCGCACTTTCGATTTGCACGGGTTCAAATGCAACTTGCGCAAGCGAGTAGGTCAGTACCCAGCCCAGAGCCACTGAAAACCCTACTCCCGACGCAAAGATCAACCGGGACACACCGATCTTTTGCCGGATCGATAGCGCCAATGCGACAAGTGCAATTGCCGCACCTAACATCAATCCACCGTATTGCGGTAACCCCAGCGCGGTCAGCATGTCCATATTGCGACCGCCGTCAGTGATCCACAAACTGGCCAGCTGATCGCGGAGCGGGGAAAGTATGCCGGTCAGGGTCATTTGGGCGACAACCGCAAAGATCAGCCCTGAAACCACTGAACGCAAATTTCCTGTTGCGGCCAGAACCAGCAAACGACCCGAGCACCCACGAGCCAAAACCATCCCGGCGCCAAACAAAAGCCCGCCTATGATCGCTCCGGACCAACTGCCGGGAACGGCCATCATGCGCGCGTCGGCCGACTCCATCAAACCCAGTAATTGTGCGGATTGGACCCAGACGACCGCCGTCGAAAATGTAAGGAACCAGACTGCAATCTTGTCCTCAATCCGTCCTCTGGCGAATTCGACTGTTGCGGCTCGCAGGCAGAATCGCGAACGCTGCGCTGCGACACCAAAAGTTATTCCGGTAATCAGACCGAACAGAGCGGCGGTTGGGGCTTCGCCGATCCGCTCGACGACGCTGACAAGGTCCATGGCAAACTCCATCGCATGCTTGGATGAGAACTAAGTAGATATTCAATTCTCTGCATTGATGCAGATCAGATGTGCGCAACCAGGTTTTCTCTCGCCAAGGTGACATATTGGGCGTAGAGGACATCTCATGCTGCAACCCGTCCCCTTGTCAGATGCGCGCGATCTGCCTTTCTGGCGCCGCCCGGTCACCTTGTTGTTTGTCATGGCCATGACCATGCCGATCGCGTTTAACGCGTGGAGCGCACTGCTGAACAATTTTGTCATTGAGGCGGCGAATTTTGATGGTGCCGACATCGGGTTGTTGCACACGGTGCGTGAAATCCCGGGTTTTCTGGCCATCGGGGTAATCGCTGTGATCATGGTGATCCGCGAACAGGTGCTGGCGATGATCTCGCTTGTGCTTTTGGGTGCTGCAACTGCGGTGACGGCATGGTTCCCAAGCCTGGGAGGATTGCTGTTCGTAACGCTCTTCAGTTCGATCGGCTTTCACTATTACGAAACGGTCAACCAGTCGCTGCAACTGCAATGGTTGCCCAAAGACCGAGCTCCGCAGGTTTTGGGATGGCTGGTGGCGACAGGCTCCACCGCAACTTTGATCGTGTATGGCCTGATCGTTCTGACCTGGAATCGTTTCGATTTGTCCTACAATACGGTTTTCATGGCCGCGGGCGGGATGACCGCGATTATGGCGCTATTTTGTCTTGTGGCGTTTCCACAGTTCGACTCCCCCACTCCACAAACAAAAAAGCTGATACTACGCCGTCGGTACTGGCTGTACTACGCGTTGCAGTTCATGGCTGGAGCGCGGCGGCAGATATTCATCGTGTTCGCCGGGTTCATGATGGTCGAAAAATTCGGTTTCGACGTACATGAACTGACCGGGCTGTACCTAATCAACCTGCTGATCAATATCTCCGTCGCTCCGATGCTGGGAAAGGCTGTAGCGTTGTTCGGCGAACGCCGAACCTTGATTTTTGAATACCTGGGTTTGGCAACGGTCTTTGCAGCTTACGGCGGTATCTATTGGTTCGGCTGGGGTGTGGTTCTGGCTGCCGTCCTTTACGTGATCGACCATGTTTTGTTCGCTCTGGCGTTGGCGCTCAAGACCTACTTTCAGAAAATTGCCGACCCCGCCGATATAGCGCCAACTGCCGCAGTTGCCTTTACCATCAACCACATCGCAGCGGTGTTCCTGCCCGCGCTTCTGGGTCTTTTGTGGGTGGTGTCTCCGGGTGCGGTATTCGGATTGGCCGCTTTGATGGCGCTCGTATCGCTTGGCCTGTCGCTGTTGATCCCACGCCATCCCGAACCAGGTAACGAGACGGTTCTCTCAAAATATGCTCCGGCTCCGGCGGAGTGAGGCCTGATGTCTGACAAAAGGCGGTTCCTGAGCGGATCGACGTTGGGGCATGTGGCGCGCATGACTCTGGCAGGTGCCGCCGGGATCACATTTGTCTTTCTGGTAGATGCGGCCAATCTGTTTTGGATTTCCAAACTCGACCAGCCTCGTTTGATGGCCGCGATCGGCTTTGCTTTCGCAATCCAGTTTCTGTCAGTCAGCGTTGGTATCGGATTGATGATTGCGGCCACCGCGCTGATTTCGCGCCGGATCGGGCAGGGTCGGCGCGGGCTGGCGCGGCGTCAAGCTACCAGCACGATGGCCTTGGCATTCTTGATCCAGAGTGTCACAGGGTTCGGTATTCTGTTGTTCCGCCACCAGATCGTTGCCATGTCCGGGGCCGAAGGCGAAACAGCCGCACTGGCAGCGCGTTATCTGGCAATGACCGTGCCGTCTTTAGGCATCATGGCCGCGGGGATGATCGCCAATGGTGCGTTGCGGGCAGAGGGTGATGCCGTGCGTTCGATGTCTGTCACTCTGGCGTCCGGCGGCGTTGCGATGATCATCGACCCCATTCTGATCTATGGTCTGGGGTTGGGGTTGGATGGCGCTGCCGCCGGAGTGGTTCTGTTCCGGTTCGTAATGCTCGGCATGGCGCTCTATTTTGCGACCATTTCGAACGATCTTCTGGCACGTTTCAGGTGGCGTGATTGCCTAGGCACAACCCGCCCCTACCTTCTGATCGCCATACCTGCAATCCTGACCCAACTGGCGGCGCCGACCGGCAACTACATACTGACGTCGGTCATGGCCCAGTTCGGCGACCAGGCCATGGCCGGGTGGGCAGTTGTGGGTCGGCTTACGGTGGTCGCTTTCGGCGGCATCTTTTCTCTGGCAGGCGCGATCGGTGGCATCTTTGGTCAGAATTATGGGGCACGGTACTATGACCGGGTCTGCAGTACCTATCGCGATTCGATCCTGTTCGGTCTGGGGTATACGCTGGTGATGTGGGTTGTTTTGATTTCGGCAAGTCCGGTCATTGCCAGATGGTTTGAACTGCCTGCGGCTGCGCAGGGTGTTCTTCAGGCTTTCACCCATGTGGGAGCAGGTGGTTTCGTATTTGCTTCGATGTTGTTCGTCTCGAATGCGGCGTTCAACGCCCTGGGGCGACCCAGACGTGCAACTCTGACGAACTGGACAAGGGATATGGTGCTGACCTTGCCAGCCGCCCTTTGGCTGGCTTCGATCTATGGCTCGTCAGGGGTCATTTACGCACAGGCTTTGTGCAGTTTCTTGGTGGGAATCGGTGCTGCTGCATGGGGGTGGAGATTCACAGTGTCGCTGGGTCGGGAAAAATTGCCAAACCTTGACCTCGAACCACCACGGTCTTACGCGCATGCAGACAGATTCAGGAGACGCTGATGCCCACATATACCGCATTGACCACATTGATCGGCAAAACCGCAGCCGAAGAGCTTGGCGTGGCGATGGAGCGGCTGCAGCCCGAACCGACCGGTGTCGGTGTGTTCGAAGTCGAGGATGGATCGGGGCTTTGGGAGATTGGCGGGTATTTTACCGAAGAGCCAGATGTTGCTGCCTTGGCGCTTCTATCGGCTGCGTTCGGGGCAAATCCCTTTGTTGTTTCAGAGCTTCCCGAAACTGACTGGGTTGCACATGTCCGCCGGGAACTTGCCCCGGTCGAGGCAGGGCGGTTCTTTGTCTACGGCAGCCATGATGCCGACAAGGTGCCGGACGGCAGCATTCCGCTGTTGATCGAGGCGGCAATGGCCTTTGGAACCGGTCATCACGGAACAACCCTCGGTTGCTTGCGGGCGCTGGATCGCTTGGTCGAAAACGGCTTTGAAGCGTCAAAGGTCGCAGACATCGGATGCGGGACCGCTGTTCTGGCTATGGCCGCGGCACGTGTTTGGTCCGGAGATTTTCTTGCCAGCGATATTGATGAAGTCGCGGTTGATGTGGCCAAGGCGAATCTTCGCGCGAACGGGATGGAGGGAAGTGTTCGGTGCCTTGAGGCGGCCGGGTTTGACCATCCGGAACTCAAGGCAGTGGGGCCTTATGAGTTGATTTTTGCCAATATCCTCAAAGGTCCTCTAGTCGCGTTGGCGCCTGATCTTGTGGAGAACCTTCAGCCAGGAGGATACGCCATATTATCGGGTATTTTGAATGAACAGGCACAAGATGTGGCGTCCGTCTATATCGAAAATGGAACCAATTTAGTGGAAAAAGAAGAAATTGGTGAGTGGACGACGCTCACTTTAACAAAAAATGGCGCAAAGTAGGCCTGTTTGCGGGGTTTTTTCGGTTTTCGCCATGCTTTCGGCGCATTTCGCGCCTAGCCTGACCTCTTAGAGGACAGGAGGGCGAAGTCCCGGAGGCTGCAATGGTTGATAAACCAATGGAGTTCGATCAACGAGTAAGGCGCTTGAATAAAAAGCACCAAGCCATGTCGCGCGGCTATTTTGCGAGAATGCGCTCGGATGGTTTGATTGTAATGAAACCGCACAGAGTCCGCTCGGCGCTGCCGCTTCGAGTGCTGGTGATGTTCGGGGTCGCTTTTTTCGTGTTCAAGGCTTTTCTTTTGGCCGCCTTGGGGCACGCATCATACAGCGACCGGGTCGAGCGTCTGAGCGAAGGTACTTCGGTGGAGAAGGCTGGTGCGTGGGTGATGCAGGTCGAGCCCATCACCGAATTGATTGCAACTCAATTGGGGTCGATTTTGCGCTAAATTCAGCGACCAGTAATGAAAAACGCCGCGTCTGGGAGAATACGCGGCGTTTTCGTTTTGCCCCCGAGGGAGAAGAATGGGGCGGGATGTGAGCGGCAGGCTTAGCGCTTACCATTGGCAACAAGATCAATGTCGCCACGGCACATGCCGATATCTTCCAATTCACGATCCGACAGCCCGGAAAGTGCGTCACGGGTGACGCGGGCGTCATTCCATTCGACAAAGGTGTTGATGACCATTGCGAAAAGCTCGCAGATACGGCCAACGAGGCCGAACGAGCCAGTGGTGGTGCGGGTGGTGTCCAGTGCAGCCATATCCTGTTTCCTTCTATCTAGAATGAATCGTACGTTGTTTCGATCTGCCGGGCATCTAGTGAGGTAAGAGTGTATCCACAAGCGCGAAAAATGCATGTGTCCTATGCAGTTTCTGCAATGGTCTGATGCTGTGAAACAGCCTTGAAACATTGGTGAATTTCGCCCTTTCAGTGTGTCGAAACCAGACCGCAAAAAGTCGAATTTGAGCACCGAAGTCGTGAGTGTGGCATCAATGTCGTTTTTGTGCGTGAACGCAAACTTCTTGGAGAATGTTCTTGTTTCGTGCTAGTGGGGTAAAAAGGCATCAAAAAGCCGAGCGGGCCGAGGCGGAATATGCGAATTCTGGGGATTGATCCGGGGCTGCGTACCCTGGGATGGGGCGTCATCGAATCACATGGCAGTCGTCTTAGCCACGTAGCGAATGGGCTGTGTCATTCCGACGGTAATGATCTGGGTGAAAGGCTGTTGTCGCTTCATAATCAGATCGTCGAGGTGATTGCGGCCCATGCACCCGATCAGGCCGCCATCGAACAGACTTTCGTGAACAAGGATGGGGCCGGAACGCTGAAGTTGGGTCAGGCGCGAGGTGTGGCATTGCTCACCTTGGCCCAAGCGGGGTTGCCGGTCGGGGAATATGCGCCGAACCGGGTGAAAAAGACCGTCGTGGGCGTCGGGCATGCTGAAAAGGAACAGGTCTTGCACATGGTCAAACTGCAACTGCCCGGATGCCAGCCCAAAGGTGCGGATGCAGCGGATGCGCTGGCTATTGCGATTTGTCACGCCTATTACGGCAAGACGCAACCGGTGCGGTTGAAAAAGGTGCGGGGATGATTGGAAAATTGACGGGGCGGCTGGGTTATCGGGCTGCGGATCACATTTTGATCGACGTGCGCGGTGTCGGATACATTGTCTACTGCTCCGACCGGACCATGGCGGCGCTGCCCGGAGCGGGTGAAGCGGTCGCTCTTTATACCGATATGGTGGTGCGGGAAGACCTGATGCAGCTTTATGGTTTCATGTCCTTGGTCGAAAAGGAATGGCATCGTTTGTTGTGTTCGGTTCAAGGCGTCGGCGCCAAGGTCTCGCTCGCCATTCTCGGAGCCTTGGGGCCGGATGGCGTCAGCCGGGCAATCGCACTTGGAGATTGGGCATCGGTCAAGGCGGCCAAGGGTGTCGGTCCGAAGACGGCGCAAAGGATCGTCTTGGACCTGAAAGACAAGGCCCCAGGTGTAATGGCTATGGGCGGGACCGTTGTTGATGCGATGGACGGGCCCTTTGCTGAAGTAGTCGAGCCGACTATTGCCGAGCCTGCACCGGCAGGGAAAAAACTGCCAAAGCAGCCCGTTGGTGCCGCGGCAGCGACCGCTGGGGCATTGTCTGCCTTATCCAATCTCGGGTATGGACCGTCAGAAGCCGCCGCCGCCGTCGCTGAGGCTGCAGCGAACAATTCGGATGCAGGGGAGGCGGAACTGATCCGCGCTGCGCTGAAACTTCTGGCTCCGAAAGGGTGACTGATTGATGGTCGATGCTGATCCAACTCTTCGCCCAGAGCCTTTGCCCGAGGACAATGACCGCGCCCTTCGCCCGCAGGGATTGGATGAATTCATCGGTCAGGCCGAGGCGCGCGCCAATCTGCGCGTGTTCATTCAGTCCGCTCGCCAGCGGGGTGAGGCTATGGACCACACCCTGTTTCACGGCCCCCCAGGGCTGGGAAAGACGACACTAGCGCAGATCGTTGCGCGCGAATTGGGGGTGAATTTCCGCATGACCTCGGGGCCGGTTCTAGCCAAGGCGGGGGATCTGGCGGCAATCCTCACCAATCTGGAACAGCGCGACGTACTGTTCATTGACGAAATTCATCGCCTCAACCCGACGGTCGAAGAGGTGCTTTATCCCGCGATGGAGGACTTTGAACTCGATCTAGTGATCGGTGAAGGTCCAGCTGCGCGCACTGTGCGGATCGAGTTGCAGCCGTTTACACTGGTCGGGGCGACAACGCGGATGGGTTTGTTGACGACCCCCCTGCGCGACCGGTTCGGAATCCCCACGCGGCTGCAGTTTTACACGGTGGACGAGTTGCACGAAATCGTCACACGGAATGCCAGAAAACTGGGCGCACCTGCGGATCATGACGGCGCGCGCGAGATTGCTCGGCGGTCGCGCGGAACGCCCAGGATTGCTGGTCGCCTGCTGCGTCGCGTTGTGGATTTTGCCGTTGTCGAAGGCGACGGGCGGATCACTCGCGACCTGGCGGATGGGGCGTTGACCCGGCTTGGTGTGGATAATCTGGGTCTGGACGGAGCGGATCGAAGGTATCTCAAGCTGATAGCCGAGAATTATTCCGGCGGCCCGGTGGGTATTGAAACCCTATCAGCGGCGCTTTCGGAAAGCCGCGATTCGTTGGAAGAAGTGATCGAGCCATTCCTTTTGCAGCAAGGGCTGATCCAACGAACCCCGCGCGGGCGGATGTTGGCTCAAAAGGCCTGGGCGCATCTGGGGATGCCGATGCCAAAGCGGCAAAGCGACCTCTTTGGTTGAAGCATTGTGCCACAATGTATTATGCCTCCGGCGGGAGTAATTCCGAAAATAAGAAGTTGTACTTGTGACACCAGAAGACGTCGAAAACCTGTTCACGCGCGAAAGCGGTGAATTTCTGTTTGCCCGTTGGGGACGCCCGATCGTTCCGATCGTTTTTGGGATCGAGGCCCAGACCCTGTCGGTCGTAAAGGGTGCGTTCGAGGCTGTCGTGGCGTTGGCTGGTCACAAAATGGCCGAGACGGATCCGGAATTGGGTGCCAATTGCATGGTGTTCTTCTTCCGCGAGTGGGAAGAGTTGCTTGAAGTGCCGGATCTTGATCGGCTGATCCCCGATTTGAAACTGCTAATCGACCGGCTGGTTACGGCAGAGGCCAACCAATACCGGGTGTTTAGGTTCGAAGAAGACGGTGCAATCAAGGCTGCATTTGTATTTTTGCGTATGGACAAGAAATTGTCCGACATCCCTGCCGAAACACTTGCTTTGAACCAAGTGGTGCAGACGATTCTGTTGTGGTCCGACACAGCCTTTCGTGCGCAGTCCCCTCTGGCCATCGCGGGTGACGCAACGATCCTGAGGCCCGACGTTGCCGCGTTGATCCGGGCCGCTTATGATCCGGTCTTGCCGGGGGCGGCGCGGGACAGCTCCCATGCGCTGAGATTGTTTGCCCGCCTAGAGCAAACGCTATGACGCATGTCTTTCCTGTCCGGGTTTACTATGAAGATACCGACATGGGGGGCATTGTCTATCACGCCAACTATCTGCGGTTCATTGAACGGGCCCGCTCGGACTGGGTGCGTCAGTTGGGCAATGACCAGAATGCCATGCGGGATGCGGGCATTGTCTGGGTCGTGCGTCGGATCGAGGCTGACTATATTTCCACGGCGAAATTTGAGGATGAACTGGTTGTCGAGACCGAAATGATTTCGTTGTCCGGTGTCCGCTTGACCATGTCCCAATCGGTCAAGCGCGGCGAAACAGAGGTGTTCCGGGCCATGGTTACAGCGGTCTGCATGAATACGGCTGGAAAGCCCGTACGCCTACCGGCAGAGATTCGCGCATTGCTGTAACATTTTTTGCTACAGAGGTGGTATTGTTGGCATTTCATTCCGATCTACGCTAGCGTTCGCCAAAACAAGGCCGAACCAATGGCCCTTCAGGCAGAAAAAGAGCAGGTTCATGGAAGCTGAGACGCTGGCGCTGGCGCAGGAGATCGATTTCTCCATGTGGGGGCTGTTTGCCCGCGCAACTTTTGTCGTGAAACTGGTGATGTTGATGCTGATCTTCGCGTCCTTCTGGTCGTGGGCCATCATCATACAGAAACTGATCAACTACCGAAAAGCTCGGGCGGAAGCCGAGGACTTCGACGAAGCCTTCTGGTCAGGCAATCCGCTCGACGAGCTTTTTGATCAGACAGGACCGCAACCGGACGGCAGTTCAGAAAAGATATTTGCCGCAGGGATGATCGAATGGCGCCGCTCTCATCGCAATGATGGCGGGATGATAGCGGGCGCACAGGCGCGCATCGACCGATCGATGGATGTTGCGATCGCCAAGGAGTCAGAAACACTGCAAAAGGGGTTGCCAATTCTTGCCACTGTCGGTTCGACTGCTCCGTTTATCGGCCTGTTCGGAACTGTCTGGGGCATCATGAACGCCTTTATCGAGATTGCCGAACAGCAGAATACTAACCTGGCCGTGGTCGCGCCTGGGATTGCCGAAGCGCTGATGGCTACAGGTTTTGGCCTGCTGGCGGCCATTCCGGCGGTGATCTTCTATAACAAACTGAGCGCCGACAGCGACCGGATCGTTTCTGGCTACGAGGCCTTTGCCGACGAGTTCGCAACCATCCTGTCACGTCAGTTGGACACCTGAGCCATGGGAGCTGCCGTCCAGCAAAAAAGTGGCACCGGGCGTCGGCGTGGTCGCCGACGCGGAAGTGTACGGCCGATGTCCGAGATTAACGTCACACCCTTTGTGGATGTGATGCTCGTGTTGCTTATAATTTTTATGGTGGCGGCGCCGCTGTTGACGGTCGGCGTGCCGGTAGATTTGCCGAAAACGGCAGCAACGGCACTGCCAAGCGACACCGAAGAGCCGCTGACTGTAACAATGACCGCAGATGGTAGTGTGCAGATTCAGACGACGGCTGTCGTCCGCGAGGAATTGATTGGAAAACTGCGCGCTATTGCGGCAGAGCGGTCGAGCGACAAGGTATTCTTGCGCGCGGATGGTGCCATTCCTTATGCGCAGGTGATGGAAGTCATGGGGGCGTTGAATGCGGGTGGTTTTTCGAATGTCGGCCTTGTGACGGATACCGGCGGGCCGACGCTGGATGACGGTTGAGAGTGAGGGCGCGGTTTGCAAACCGGTACCAAGATCTCTGGCGTCGCTCATGTGATTCTGATCGGATGGGCCTTGTTCGGCGGCACCTTCCGTTCCGAGCCATTGCCATTCGAAGTTCAGGATGTTTCCGTGATCTCGGCTGAGGAGTTCGCGGCCTTGACCGCTCCACAAGAGGCACCTGAAGTGTCGGATTCACTTGCGGCCCTTCAACAGCCCGACGTGCCAGATGACAAACCTTCCGCTCCGGAGCAGGTCGAAGGCGAACTGCCCCGCCCTGAACCAGAAACGCCGCCGGAGCCCCAGGCAGAAACAGCGCCTGAGCCGGTTCTGCCGACACCTGATCCCGAAGTATCTGAGGAGCTTCCAACTTTGCAGCAGCCCGAGCCAGAGGTTGTCGCCCTACCAGTCCCGCCGGGGAAAAAGCCAAAGCCGCGCCCGGCCGACAAGGTCGCTCCACAGCCAGTTGCGCCGCCACTGCCGGACGTGACGCCTGACGATGTGGAAACCCCGCCTGTTGCGCAGGATGAAGGTGCGGAAGAACAGCAAGAGCAGCAGGAGCAAACCGCCCAGGAGGAGGCGACGGATCAAATCGTGACCGAAGCGGAGCAAAGCAAGGAGCTTGCCCCTGACCGGTCTCCGCGCCCGGCGTCGAGGCGCCCGCAAGCGCCCAAGCCCGAGCAGGTCGCTGAAGCGGAGCAAAAGCCCGAAGCCAAACCAGAGTCCTCGTCGACGAATACGGATTCAACTGCGAGCAGTGACTCTGCGGTCGAGGATGCATTGAAGGAAGCTTTGGCAAGCGGACAGGACGGTGCGCCTGCACCGAGCGGCCCGCCGCTGACCGGCGGAGAGAAGGATGCTCTGCGCATCGCGGTTTCGAATTGCTGGAACGTCGGGTCCCTGTCGACAGAAGCGCTGAAAACAACAGTGATTGTATCAGTGGCAATGCAACAGGATGGTAAACCTGTCGCCAACAGCATTCGCCTACTTGAAAGTTCCGGCGGATCGACCGGAGCCGCGCAGCAGGCTTTCGAGGCGGCGCGTCGCGCGATCATTCGATGCGGTGCAAAAGGTTACAACCTGCCTGCCGATAAATATGGCCAGTGGCAGAGTATCGAGATTACATTCAACCCCGAGAGGATGCGGATCAAATGATGAAATTCCTGACGAGCCTCCTACTGGGTGCGGCGGTGCTCGCCATGCCCGCACTTGCACAGAACCAGCCGTTGCGGATCGAGATCACGGAAGGTGTGATCGAACCATTGCCTTACGCGCTTCCAGATTTTGTGCCCGACAACGCGGCGGCGGTGGAGTATGCGTCGCAGATTGCACGGGTCGTGGCTGCAGATCTCAGTGGAACAGGACTGTTTCGCGAAATTTCAGCGGACGCTTTTATCAGCCGGGTGAGCAGTTTCGAGGCCCCTGTCCAGTTCGCGGATTGGAAGGCGATCAACGCACAGGCGCTGGTAACCGGTGCGGTCAATGTCTCGGGGAATCGTCTGACCGTCCGGTTCCGGGTCTGGGATGTGTTTTCCGGTGCAGAACTCGGCGACGGTCTGCAATTCACCGGCACCTCGGACGGCTGGCGGCGTATGGCACACAAGGTCGCCGATCAGGTCTACAGCCGTATCACCGGTGAAGGGGCCTATTTTGACAGCCGCGTTGCCTTTGTTTCGGAAAGCGGCCCCAAAGACCAGCGCCGCAAGCGCTTGGCAATCATGGACTATGATGGCGCCAATGTTCAGTACCTGACCGATAGCGCCGCGATTGTTCTGGCCCCGCGATTTTCATCGTCTGGAGATCGGTTGTTATACACAAGTTATGAAAGCGGCGCACCGCGCATCTATGTGCTGGATATTGGCAGTGTGCAGCGAAGGGTGCTGCCAACTCAAGAAGGGACAATGAGCTTTGCCCCAAGGTTCTCTCCCGATGGCGGCACAGTTCTGTATTCTCTGTCCCAAGGCGGAAATACTGATCTTTGGAAGATGGACGTTGCCTCGGGTAACAGTGCCCGGCTCACCAGCGCTCCATCGATTGAAACCGCGCCCAGTTATTCTCCGGATGGCAGCCGGATCGTATTCGAAAGCGACCGCTCGGGTTCGCCGCAACTGTATATTATGTCAGCGGCTGGCGGCGATGCCACGCGGATCAGTTTCGGCCCAGGGCGCTATGGAACACCGGTATGGTCCCCGCGCGGTGACCTGATTGCCTTTACCAAGCAGAATGAAGGCCGTTTTCACATTGGGGTAATGCGAACCGACGGCAAGGAAGAACGCCTATTGACGGCCTCTTTTCTTGATGAAGGGCCAACATGGGCGCCGAATGGGCGAGTAATCATGTTCACGCGGGAAACGCAGGGTGCAGATGGGCGGTCAACGCTTTATTCAGTGGATATTTCGGGGCGCAACCTGAAGGCGGTTCGCACGCCGGATGGTGGCAGCGATCCAACGTGGTCACCCTTGCAGAAATAGCGGCATAACGACTGCGCGATCTCGTTCACAAGGGGCGGGCAGTGTGGTAAACAAAGACAAACAACAAACAAACCAAGAGGCGACTGGAAATGAACGTATTGAGCAAATTTGCCGCTCTAGGCGCGGTGGCGCTGCTTGCGGCGTGCAGCAACAACGACCCTTCAACATGGGGCAACGGTGGGGCAGGCGGGGCCGGTGGTGTATTGGCGCCGGGATCGGTCAGTGATCCGCACTCTCCAGCATATTTCCAGCAAGCCGTTGGTGATCGTGTACTGTTTGCGGTCGATCAATCGACTCTGTCGCCCGAGGCACAGGCGACGCTGCAAGCACAGGCGGAATGGCTGATGAGCAACCCTGACTATACCGCGATCATCGAAGGTCATGCGGACGAACAGGGCACACGTGAATACAACCTTGCTCTTGGTGCACGCCGTGCCAATGCGGCACGCGAGTTTCTGGTCTCGCGTGGTGTTGCGGGCAACCGCCTGACAACTATCAGCTATGGCAAGGAGCGACCGATTGAGATTTGCAGCGACGAGGCGTGCTATTCCAAGAACCGCCGGGCTGTTACGGTCCTGACCGGCGCAACTACAGGATAATTTCGATGCGCATCGCGGCTTTGGTTCTGGCAGCAGTTGTTTCCACGGCGGGCGTCGCCCGAGGGCAGGATCAGCAGACACTTGCGGATATTCGGCAGGAACTTACGGTTCTCCATGTGGAAATCCAGCGGCTCAAGCGCGAGTTTTCCACCACCGGGTCACCCTCGCCCAATCTGGCGGGCAGTTCGGTGTTGGAGCGCGTGGATGCAATCGAGGCTGAGTTGCAGCGGATTACGAAGCAGACCGAACAGCTGAACGCTCGAATTGACCGCGTAGTTATCGATGGTACGAACCGCATAGGTGACTTGGAGTTCCGGCTGGTCGAACTGGAAGGTGGCGATCTGGGAGCTTTGGGTGAGACGACCACGCTGGGCGGTGATACGGGCGGAGAGACAGCACCCGTCATTGCACCTGCACCGCCAACCTCTGTGGGTGAGCAACTGGCAATTGGTGAACGGTCCGAATTTGATGCCGCTACTCAGGCTTTGGCCGAAGGCGATTTTCAGAAGGCGGCCGATCTCCTTACAGACTTCGACCTTAATTATCCGGGTAGCCCCCTGTCGTCCGAAGCGCACCTGCGCCGCGGTCAGGCTTTGGAAGGTCTCGGTGACACTCGGGAAGCTGCACGCGCCTATCTGGCCAGTTTCACCGGCGATTCTGAAGGGCCTTTCGCGCCAGAGGCGCTATTTGAACTCGGCGCGGCGCTGGGGCGCTTGGGACAAACCGAACAGGCTTGCATCACGCTGGGTGAAGTCAACGTGCGGTTTCCGACATCGATCTCGGTGGCGGACGCCAGCCAGGAGATGGCGGCGCTGGGCTGTTCTTGACGCAGAGCAGCCATACATTTTCTAAAGAAATCCGGGCCGCGCTGCCACTCGATTTGCCGACGCGCCTGGGCGTCGCGGTGTCCGGTGGCGGAGACTCGGTTGCGCTACTGAACCTGTTGAGCGAGGCACTAAAAGCCGAGAATACCGAATTGCTTGCCGTCACTGTGGATCACGGCCTGCGCAAGGGTTCAGCCGCCGAGGCCGCTGGCGTGGCAGCCTTGGCCAAGACTATGGGGCTTGCCCATGACACCCTGCACTGGACAGGTTGGGATGGAACCGGGAATTTGCAGGACCAGGCGCGCCGGGCCCGTTACCGGCTGTTAGTCGATTGGGCCAAACGCAATGAGGTGACGGCGATTGCCTTGGGGCACACTGCGGACGATCAGGCGGAAACGGTTCTGATGCGGCTGGGGCGCGCATCGGGCGTTTCGGGATTGGCAGCCATGTCACGCATCCGCGAGCAGGGCGGAGTTCTGTTTTTGCGTCCTATGCTAGGGATCACACGGAACCGTTTGCGCCAGTATCTGTGCAGCAAGGATCTGGCATGGGTCGAGGACCCTTCGAATCGGGACGTTCAATTCGACCGGATCAAGGTGCGAAAATCGCTTCCAGAGTTTGAAACACTGGGGATCACGCCCCTGGTATTGGCCGAAGTTGCTCAAAACATGGCGCAGGCGCGCGACGCCTTGGACCATTATTTGCGCAAGGAAGCCGAAAAGCTCACAACAATTTCAGACGGGGATATTCTGGTCGACCGGCAAGGATTTGCAGCGTTGCCCGATGAAATTGCGCGGCGATTGATTGTCGCGATCGTTCGATGGATCGGTGGAGGAGATTATCCTCCACGCCGAGCTTCGGTGCGGCAGATTATGACGGCCATGGCAGAAGAAAAAACCGCTGTTCTGGGCGGTTGCCTATTTCTACCGGACGGCGGAAACATGCGTTTCTGTCGTGAATACAACGCAGTCCGTGATTGCGTTTGTTCAATTGATGCGGTTTGGGATCGGCGCTGGCACATCACTGGTCCGCTGGAAGTTGGAATTGAAGTGCGTGCTTTGGGTGCCAAAGGACTGAAGCAGGTTCCTGACTGGAGGGCTGTTGGTCGCCCGTATTCCACCATGCTTGCGACGCCATCCGTGTGGCGCGGTGAGGAATTGCGGTCGGCCCCGCTTGCCGGATTTGCCAACGGCTGGGAGGCGAAATTGCTTGCAAACGGCGAAGAGTTTTATGCATCGCTTTTATCGCATTGAACCTGCGGCAATCATCTCTATTTTAGTGGTCTAGCTGGCAACCTCCTTCAATGCCGAACGATTTGGGAGTATTTCCTTGGGCAACGCTCGTAATATCGCCTTTTGGGTCGTCCTTTTTCTGCTGATTCTGGCACTGTTCAACCTGTTCAGCGGGTCGGGCGGAACGCTCCAGAGCCATGAAAAGACCTATTCCGAATTTGTCTCTGCCGTGGACGCCGGTGACGTAAGCCGCGTGACGCTGGATGGCGAACAAATCCGATACCGGACCAATGACGGGCGCGACTATGTGACCATCAAACCGGGTGATGCCGAGGTGACCCAACTTTTGATCGGCAAGGACATTCCGGTTCGTGCGGAAAAACAGCAGCAATCCGGTTTCCAGTCATTCCTGATCACGCTTCTGCCCTTCCTGTTGCTGATCGGTGTCTGGGTCTATTTCATGAACCGGATGCAAGGCGGCGGCAAAGGTGGCGCGATGGGCTTTGGCAAATCCAAGGCCAAGATGCTGACCGAAAAGCATGGTCGCGTGACCTTTGACGATGTTGCCGGTATCGACGAGGCCAAGGAAGAGCTGGAAGAGATTGTCGAATTCCTGCGAAACCCGCAGAAGTTCAGCCGCCTTGGCGGTAAGATCCCCAAGGGCGCGCTGCTGGTTGGCCCTCCGGGTACCGGTAAGACGCTGCTGGCCCGTGCCATTGCGGGTGAGGCGGGCGTGCCGTTCTTCACCATCTCGGGTTCGGATTTTGTCGAAATGTTCGTTGGTGTGGGTGCGTCCCGCGTGCGCGACATGTTCGAGCAGGCGAAAAAGAATGCGCCCTGTATCGTGTTTATCGATGAGATTGACGCTGTGGGCCGCCATCGTGGCGCCGGGTATGGCGGCGGCAATGACGAGCGGGAACAAACGCTCAACCAGTTGCTGGTCGAAATGGACGGGTTTGAGGCCAACGAAGGTGTGATCATTCTGGCAGCCACCAACCGCAAGGACGTTCTGGACCCTGCGCTGTTGCGTCCAGGCCGGTTCGACCGTCAGGTCACGGTTGGCAATCCCGACATCAAGGGCCGTGAAAAGATTCTTGGTGTGCACGCACGCAAGACGCCGCTGGGCCCCGATGTCGACTTGCGCATCATCGCGCGCGGTACGCCAGGCTTCTCGGGTGCGGATCTGGCCAACCTCGTGAACGAGGCTGCACTGATGGCCGCGCGCGTGGGTCGCCGCTTTGTCACCATGGAAGATTTTGAAAACGCCAAGGACAAGGTGATGATGGGGGCCGAGCGCCGCTCGATGGTGCTCACTCAAGATCAAAAGGAAAAGACCGCCTATCACGAAGCCGGTCACGCTGTTGTCGGTCTGTCTCTGCCGTTGTGCGATCCCGTTTACAAAGCGACGATCATACCACGTGGGGGCGCATTGGGCATGGTCGTATCCCTGCCTGAAATGGATCGGCTGAATTATCACCGGGACGAATGCAAGCAAAAGCTGGCCATGACGATGGCGGGCAAAGCCGCCGAAGTCATCAAATACGGCGAGGATCACGTTTCGAACGGCCCGGCTGGCGACATCATGCAGGCCAGTCAGTTGGCGCGCGCCATGGTAATGCGTTGGGGTATGTCCGACAAGGTCGGCAATATCGACTATGCAGAGGCACATGAGGGATACCAAGGCAACACAGCCGGATTCTCGGTGTCGGCTCATACCAAGGAGCTGATCGAGGAAGAGGTGAAGCGCTTTATCCAAGAAGGCTATGAAAAGGCTCATGAGATCCTCAGTGAACGGAAAGAGGATTGGGAGAGACTGGCGCAAGGTCTGCTGGAATATGAAACGCTGACCGGTGACGAGATCAAGCGGGTCATGAATGGTGATTCCCCGCACGAGGGCGACGATGAAAGCGATGATTCGGATAAGGGGAACGCGCCCAGCGTCACGGCCATCCCCAAGACCAAGCCCAAAAAGACTCCGCCAGAGGGCGGAATGGAGCCGGAACCTACAACTTGATCAATGAGAGAGACCCGGGGATAATCCCGGGTTTTTTTCTACCGTCCTTGACCCCACGAACCGTTTGGAAGCGAATTTTGGTTTTGCCTGATTTATGGGAAACCAACTACTCTACTGTCCCGATCGGAATGGAGCTGCAACTCACACCGTTCGAAGAAAACTGAACGATCAGAAACTGATCACGTTTCCGATTTGAAACCTCAGATTTTAGCATACGCCGCTTCATAGCGTGATTATGTCGGAATCCATATCTTGCGCAATTGTACACAACGGTATGGGTTGTCCAGCGCCGACGCTTGGCGTCGGTTTTGCACGGACTTCAATCAGGGATCACGCCCAATGGCTTATAAATCCGATATCGAAATTGCCCGCGAGGCGAACAAGAAGCCGATTCAAGAGATCGGTGCGAAGCTGGGGATATCCAGCGATGACCTTCTGCCTTATGGCCACGACAAGGCGAAGGTGAGTCAGGACTTCATCAACTCGGTTCAGGGCCGCGAAAACGGCAAGCTGATCCTTGTGACTGCGATCAACCCGACGCCGGCGGGCGAGGGCAAGACCACCACGACCGTTGGTCTTGGCGATGGTCTGAACCGCATCGGCAAGAACGCGATGATCTGTATCCGCGAAGCGTCCTTGGGTCCGAACTTTGGCATGAAGGGCGGCGCTGCTGGCGGCGGATATGCGCAGGTTGTTCCGATGGAGGAGATGAACCTGCATTTCACCGGCGACTTCCATGCCATCACCTCGGCGCATTCGCTGCTGTCTGCAATGATTGACAACCACATCTACTGGGGCAACGAGCAGGCCATTGACATGCGCCGCGTTGTTTGGCGCCGCGTTGTCGACATGAACGACCGTGCTTTGCGTCAGATCACTTGTTCGCTGGGCGGCGTGTCGAACGGCTTCCCGCGGGAAGCGGGTTATGACATCACCGTGGCCTCCGAGGTCATGGCGATCCTGTGCCTGGCAAACGATCTGCAGGATCTGGAAAAGCGCCTGGGTGACATCATCGTGGCCTATCGCCGCGACAAGACGCCGGTTTATTGCCGCGATATCAAGGCCGAAGGCGCGATGACCGTTCTGCTGAAGGACGCGATGCAGCCGAACCTGGTGCAAACGCTGGAAAACAACCCCGCCTTCGTGCATGGTGGCCCGTTTGCCAACATCGCGCATGGCTGCAACTCGGTCATCGCCACCAAGACCGCACTGAAAGTGGCCGACTATGTCGTGACCGAGGCAGGCTTCGGGGCCGATCTGGGTGCCGAGAAGTTCATGAACATCAAATGCCGCAAGGCGGGTATCGCTCCGTCTGCGGTTGTGGTTGTTGCCACCGTGCGTGCGATGAAGATGAACGGCGGCGTGGCCAAGGCCGACCTGGGCGCGGAAAACGTCGATGCGGTCAAGAAAGGCTGTGCGAACCTCGGCCGTCACATCGAGAACGTCAAATCATTTGGCGTCCCGGTTGTGGTTGCCATCAACCACTTCGTCACCGACACCGATGCCGAGGTTGAGGCGGTCAAGGCTTATGTGGCCGAGCATGGATCCGAGGCGATTGTGTCGCGTCACTGGGAACTGGGTTCCGAAGGATCCGAGGCGTTGGCCCGCCGGGTGGCGGAAATTGCCGACGCCGATATGGCCAACTTTGCGCCTATCTATCCCGACAACATGCCACTGTTCGAAAAGATCGAAACCATCGCCAAGCGCATCTATCGCGCTGACGAGGTTCTGGCTGACAAGTCGATCCGCAACCAGTTAAAGGATTGGGAAGAGGCTGGCTATGGCAATCTGCCGGTCTGTATGGCGAAAACCCAGTATTCATTCTCGACCGATCCTAACCTGCGCGGCGCGCCCACGGGCCATTCGGTTCCGGTTCGCGAAGTGCGGTTGAGCGCCGGTGCTGGGTTCATCGTGGTTGTCTGCGGTGAGATCATGACCATGCCAGGCCTGCCGCGCAAGCCGGCGGCCGAGACGATCCGTCTCAATGACGCAGGTCAGATCGAGGGCTTGTTCTAAGCGTCGAAATACGCCAATCCGTGGCCCGGGACATCCCGGGCCACAGGAGATTCCAATGCCCCCTTTGACACCGCCGCAGGATTGCACAACGATGCGCGAGTTGCGGGTTCAGATCGACCGGATTGACCGGGACTTGATCGGAATGCTGGTGGCTCGCACGCGCTATATCGACCGTGCGACCGAACTGAAGCCGACTGAGGCCATGCCCGCCCGCATTCCGGCCCGCGTCGAAGAGGTGGTTCATAACGTCCGCGCTACCGCTGCCGTTTCTGGAATGGATCCGGATCTGGCCGAGCGTCTTTGGCGCATATTGATTGATTGGTCGATCGCCCGTGAAGAGCAGGTGATCGGCGCTGACTGAAAAGCGGCCTGCGCCGAGTTGCGCCCCGGGCCGAAGCTGATGGAAGGGATCGAAAATGGTCGCGCAAGTAATCGACGGAAAAGCCTTTGCCGCCACGGTACGCGAACAGGTGGCCGGTCAGGTTGCAAAACTGAAGGCAGAACACGGTATCACCCCCGGCCTGGCCGTGGTGCTGGTGGGTGAAGACCCGGCCAGCCAGGTCTATGTCCGCTCCAAGGGCAAGATGACCGTCGAGGTCGGAATGAACAGCTATGAGCACAAGCTGGATGTGGATACCTCCGAGGCGGACCTGCTGGCGCTGATCGACAAGCTGAACAATGATCCGGCCGTTCATGGCATTCTGGTGCAACTGCCGCTGCCCAAGCACCTGAACGAAGATCTGGTGATCAATTCAATCGACCCGGCCAAGGATGTGGACGGGTTCCACATCTCGAACGTGGGTCTGCTAGGCACCGGCCAGAAGTCGATGGTTCCCTGCACACCGCTGGGCTGCCTGATGATGCTGCGCGATCACCACGGATCTCTGTCGGGTATGGATGCGGTTGTCATCGGTCGCTCGAACATCGTGGGCAAGCCGATGGCGCAGCTGCTGCTGGGTGACAGCTGCACCGTGACCATCGCGCATTCGCGCACCAAGGACCTGCCGGATGTGGTGCGCCGCGCCGATATCGTTGTAGCCGCCGTTGGCCGCCCCGAGATGGTGCCCGGCGACTGGATCAAGGAAGGCGCCACCGTGATCGACGTGGGCATCAACCGCATCGAGCGGGATGGCAAGACCAAGCTGGTCGGCGACGTACATTATGAAAGCGCATCACAAGTCGCGGGCGCCATCACCCCGGTCCCCGGCGGCGTCGGCCCCATGACCATCGCTTGCCTGCTCGCAAACACCCTCACCGCCTGCTGCCGCGCAAACAAACTCCCCGAACCAGAAGGCCTAACCGCGTAATTCTGACCGGCCGGGCCGCCTAGAGAGTTTGCTCGCCGCACCACAGATTCGAATGAAATCTCGAGAACCGCCGCTGACGCCCTGTCGGCGGCGGTATTCGTTTTCTCAGGATTGGATATTAAATTATTCACATCTGAATGATCTACGGTTATGGAACCTGCATATCCCCCAGCAGGTTGAAATCGTTGAATTTGGGTGAACGAGAAGATGCTTCGGAGTGCATATCGGAAACTACGGCACGGCCTGTATGGCGTGGTCGTTCCCGCAATTGCCCTTGTTCTGGTCTTGGCCTTTTCCTTTGAGAATTTGGGTGGCGTCGATTTATCGATCTCCCGCAGGCTCGCTTTTTGGTTTGCATTGGTGGCGGCTTCGCTCATGATTGCACGCATTTCAATCCGATACGTCGAGAATGCGCGCGTTTTGTCCGGGCGGGCAATCAAAGATGTCGCTGTTGTCTTGATGTTCATGGTTTTATTTACGCCGTGGCTTTGGATTTCGGCTAGTTTGGTTTTTTCATATGCCGATGGCACTGATCCCATGTTTACAACAGTGACGAAATTCGGGGCTTTGTTCGCGATCGGCCTGGTGGTGGTGCGGCGCGGGCTTGTGGAAGCTCAGACTATGCCTGACGAAACCCCTGAACCTGCTAAGCCCAGATTGTATCGGCGTTTGCCAGAGGCGTTTGGCGGCGACATTCTTCGGCTGACGGCCACAGACCATTGTGTCGAGGTTGTCACGAGTGAGGGAACGCACACCATTAGAATCCGGTTCGGTGATGCCATCGATGAGATGGATCCGGTTCCGGGGTATTGTGCCCACCGATCTCATTGGGTCACCTCTGCTGCTATCCAGAGTTCGGAACGACGGAATGGCAAGATTGTATTGCGCTTGACGAACGGAGATCTGGTGCCGGTCGGCCGAAAATACCGCCCAAATCTGGAAGCAGCAGGAATCCTTTAGCGGGGCATTGGCACTGGTCTGGGTTGAGGGCCAGTGAGAATTGCGATTGCGTCCAGGGCAAAAAGCGAGGTCAAAGCGCTGGTGTCGCTGCGCAGCCCTCCAGTATAGGTGCCATATGCGGGCAGGATCAGGCGCACCGCATCCACAAGGAAAGCAGGCCTTGACACGCTTCGTCCACGGACACGAAGGGTGACTTTGGGATGAAAATGACCGGAAATCTCAGCCTTACTGCCAGAAGCCGCGATGTGTCGGAAGGTCAGTGGCCCGCATGCCCAATCGGACAGATGCGCACCGCCCATGTCGACGGGTCCAGGATCGTGGTTTCCTTCGATCCAGATCCAACGGCGGCCGGCTTGCAATGCCGCAATCTGCGCCCTTTCGGCTACCGGCATTTTTTCGGCTGCATCGAGGTCGTCGAAACTGTCTCCAAGGCAGACAACAGTGGACGCGCGAGACAGCGCAATATCGGCGGCAAGCCTGTCGACCGTATCCCGTGTTTCGTAAGGCGGCAAAAAAGCCCCGTAGCGGCGAGCAGCGCGTTCAGATTTTCCGAAATGAAGGTCTGAGACACAGAGTAATTTCTGTTCCGGCCACCATAGAGCACCGGACCCAAGGGCCACCAGTTTTTGCCCGAAAAATGAAAACTCAAACCCGTTCATGGTACGTTGCTATGCCTGACTGAAGTGAGTTTTCAACCCGAAATCGATTGCCCTCAAGGGGCGAGGCCCGCGTGCCGCAGAAGCATTTGACTTTCCTCGGCCAGCAGCCGCTCTTCGGCCTCGCCCCTAATTGCCACTTTCCCGACTTCCAGAAACAATGGAGCCGCCAGTGGAGAAATGTGGTTCAGGCGGATGAGATCAATCCTGCCGTCGACGCGTTCCAGCATCTCTTCGATCCGCGCGAAATCGACCAGTCCGCGCATGGCCTCCTCACGTGTGATCTGCAACAGCAAATGTTCGGGGTCATATTTGACCAAAGTGTCATAAAGGATATCTGATGAGAATGTGGCCTGCCGACCGGTCTTGCGTTGCCCCGCTATGTTGCGCTCGATCAGCCCTGCAATTGTTGCGCTGGTTCGAAATGTGCGTTTCATCAACTGATTGCCGGAGAACCATCGTTCCAAGCCGTTACGCAGCACCTCTACTTCAAGCAAAGATCGAGGATCGGAAACTTTATCCAATCCCCAGATCAGAGTTGCATAGTCGTTAGCGACAAAGCCAAGTGGCGCCAATCCCTGTTCCTCCATCTGCTTCGTCAACAGCAAGCCCAAGGTTTGTTGTCCGTTTCGACCGGCAAAACCAAAAACGCAGATATGTTCGCGCCCTTCGCTGGGAAAGCTTTCTATCAGCAGTCGACCTTGCCGGGGTAACTGCGAAACCTCGCGTTGCAGTGCCAGCCATTCGGCCGTGTGCGCGGGGAGTTGTGGCCAGTCGGGCTGCGCAAAGATGTCAAGAATGCGCGAACACAGTTGGGTGGATGTCGAGAATTTGCTTCCGGAAAACACTGCGATCTTTGGCTTTCGACTAGCCTGCCGGCTGACTTCGACGACCATTTCACGCAACCCCTCGTACCGCACGATCTGGCCGCCGATCAGAAATGTGTCACCGGGTGTCAGTGAGGCGGCAAAGCCTTCCTCCACTTCTCCCAACGGTTTTCCGCCTCTGTTTCGTTTCAGGCGGACCTTGAGCATGTCGGCGTCCTGAATCGTTCCGATGTTCATGCGTATCCGCTGTGCTGCGCGAGGGTCGCGCAGCTGCCACATACCGTTTGGTTGCTCCTGCAATCGCTGCCAACGGTCGTAAGCCTGTAAGGCGTAGCCGCCTGTCGCGCAGAAATCGAGACAGGCATCGAACTCTGTTCTACTCAAGTCGGAAAATGGCCCAGCTGCCGACATCTCGGTATAAAGCGCCTCGGAATCAAAGGGGCCCGATGCGGCTGCGATCAGAATATGCTGGCACAAGACATCGCGAGGACCACGGCCGCGTGGCTCGCCATCCAGATCGCGCGCTCGCACCGCCTCCAAAGCGGCAACGCATTCCACCACTTCAAAGCGGTTTGCGGGCACCAGCAACGCCTTGGAGGGTGCATTGTAGCGATGGTTCGCCCGTCCGATCCGTTGGACCAGCCGCTTGACGTTCTTGGGAGCGCCGATCTGGATCACCAGATCCACGTCGCCCCAATCGATCCCCAGATCCAATGAGCCAGTGCAGACGATGGCACGCAACTCTCCCCGCACCATCGCGGCTTCGACCCGTTCACGTTGTTGCCGGTCAAGGCTGCCGTGGTGTATACCAATCGGTAGCCGGTCATCGTTCGCCAACCACAGATTGTGAAAGAAGATTTCGGCCTGCGCTCTCGTATTGTGAAAGATCAGCGTGGTCTTGTGTTTCCTGACCTGTTCCAGAACGGCAGGGATCGCATAAGCCGCTCCTCCGCCGGACCACGGCGGTGCCTGACCGATTTCAAGCATCGAAATATCCGGGTCCGGCCCCGGGTCGGCCAGAACGATTTCGCAAGGATCGGGGTGGTGGGCAAGATAGGACGCGATCGATTGCGGATCCTCGACCGTGGCTGACAGGCCCACACGGCGCAGGTTTGGGCGCATGGATTGAAGCCTGGCCAGCGCCAGCATCAATTGGTCCCCGCGCTTGCTTTCTGCCAAGGCATGGATTTCATCGACGATCACCCGTTCCAAACCAGCAAAAACTCTTGGTGCGTCCTCATATGACGTCAGCAGAGCCAAGCTTTCAGGGGTCGTCAGCAGGACATGCGGCGGATCGGCGCGCTGACGTTTCTTCTGCGTCGCCGAAGTGTCGCCGGTTCGGTCTTCGACACGGATCGGCAGGCCGATTTCGTCCACTGGCGCGCGCAAGTTCCGTTTTATGTCCGCAGCCAAAGCCTTGAGTGGCGAGACATAAAGCGTGTGCAGCCCATAATGTGACCCATCGGCTAGTTCCGCGAGAGTCGGCAGAAAGCCGGCCATGGTCTTGCCTCCGCCAGTGGGCGCGACGAGCAATGCTCCAGGTTTCGCGGCTTTCTCGAAGAGTGCGATCTGATGCGGATGGATCGCCCAACCTTTCGACCTGAACCAGTTCAAGATAGGAGCGGGAATCATTACCATAAGATCAGACTATCCCGCACGGCCAACCGACTGAAACAACAGTCTCAAATTCTCGCTAGCCAGTGGTGCGCAAGAGCACAGTGACTGCGGCGTTTGTGCGATCTGCACCAATCCCTTTCGCGTGTTTTCGAATTGTTGGAAACATTCTCGGGACACTACATTTCCCTCTTGACCCTTCTTGGCCCCTCCCTTAAATGCCCTCTCACTTGTGGCGGAGTAGCTCAGTTGGTTAGAGCAGCGGAATCATAATCCGCGTGTCGGGGGTTCAAGTCCCTCCTCCGCTACCAAATACCCTGAAAACATTGTACGCTTTCAGATGGCTTTGCTCGCGCAGAGCCGCCGACCCATGCCTTGTCATGCAATCTCAAGGCCGGATCAGACTGACGCATTGATCTGATCGAGTGACGGGCGTGGCAAAGTGTCCAGAAAACGAAACACGTCTCTTCGGCACGTGGTTCCAGACCAATCCGGCGGGAAGAAGACAGCGGGCAGTTCCGGGTGTCTAAGGACCACGCGGCGCCATCGATGCACGATCAGAGTTCGCAGGGTTGCGGCCTGTAACGGCGTGGGTCGCCAGTTCGCAGGGCGAGCCTCAAGCACAGTCCGAATGGAGTGTTGTAGGCTGTTGCACGCCTCTCGCAGGTCCGGAGGACAGAGGCGGTTTTGTAGCCAGACCGGTGCGGCGTGCGCCGAAACCTCAAAAACGGCCAGGTCTTCGCAATTCCTTGGAGCAGGGCCGGCGCCAAGCGCAACAGTTCGACCTAAGGCGGTATAGTCACTCGCCATCATCAGGTCATCCAGCGTGTGGACGCCAGGCCCATCTTCGGCGATCAACAGGTGCCATCGGTCTGGAATCTGAAGGTCGCGGGCGTAAATGCGCGGTGTGACCTGCGCCGATTGGGTTCTGCCAAATTCGCTGAGAAAGTGTTTGGATTCGCGCCCTGAGCGGACGCTTTCAATCCAGCCGTCCTTTCGAAGTCGATGCAATGCGACGCGTATAGCTTCGGGCTTGATACCCATCGGTTCGATGATCCGGCTTAGTGCGCCGCCAGAGATCCGTGCGTCGCGCTCCTGCGCCAAATCGCCGAAAAGGGACACGATAATGGACCAGACCCTCTGGTTCTGAGGGTCCGCCAATTCGGCTGCAGCATCTTCGAACCAGGTATTCCCATTCGTCATGAAGACAGATTAAACCTGTGCGACCGATAAGAAAATCCGATTATTTGTCGCCAAACAACGCGGGTCAGATTCGCGGGCAAGCGGGTCAGGCCCGCCGATCAATACGCGTTCATCGTAAGCAACTCGTATTCCGCCACCAACTCGTCATCCTGATTGGTCAGGGTGACATGCCAGCGTATTTCGCCATAATCGTCAGTGCGGCGGGTCTTTTTCTTGACAGTTAAGCGTACCTTTATGCTGTCGCCAGCGCTGACGGGTTTCATGAAGCGCAGACCGTCAAGCCCGGTATTGGCCAGAACCGGCCCTTCGTTCGGTTCCACGAACAGGCCGGCAGCAAAGGATAGCAGCAGATAGCCATGTGCCACGCGGCCGGGAAAGAAGGGGTTCCGACCAGCGGCTTCCTCGTCCATGTGGGCATAGAATGTATCACCGGTGAATTGCGCGAAATGTTCGATGTCGTCCATCGTGATGGTGCGCGATGGAGTGTGCAGAGTTTCGCCCAAGGCCAGTTCCCCGAACTTTCGGGTGAAGGGGTGGGCAGGCCCCTTGATTTCCGCTGCTCCGGGTACCCATCTCTCCCCAATGGTGGCCAGCATTTCGGGCGAACCCTGCACCGCGGTGCGCTGCATATAATGTTTCACACCGCGCACACCACCCATTTCCTCACCGCCGCCGGCGCGGCCGGGACCGCCATGAACCATGTGAGGCAGGGGAGAGCCGTGGCCGGTCGCTTCCTTCATCGAGTCCCGATTGTTTATGTAGATCCGTCCATGATAGGCTCCCGCGCCTAGCACGATGTCTCGGGCAACCTGCGGGTCGTGGGTGATGACAGACGTTACCAGCGAACCCTGACCGCGATTTGCGAGGGCGACCGCATGATCCAGATCACGATACCCCATGATCGTCGAGACAGGGCCAAAGGCTTCGGTGTCATGCACCCGGGCGGCGTTGTCAGGATCGGCGCAATGGTACAGCATCGGCGGCACAAACGCGCCCCTGGCCGCATCTGCCCCTACCACCTCGAATGCGTCGGGGTCGCCAAATACGCGCTCGGCTTCTTGACCAATGATCGCAGCCTTGGCCAGAACATCCGCTTTTTGCCCGTTCGATACCAACGCACCCATCCGTGTGCCTTCCAGCCGGGGATCTCCGATCACGGTTTTCGACAGTCGTGCGGAAAGAGAGTCGATCACGGCTTCAACTCGCGCTTGCGGTGCGATGATGCGGCGGATGGCAGTGCACTTTTGCCCCGCCTTGGTGGTCATCTCGCGCGCGACTTCCTTGACGAACAGGTCGAACTCGGTTGTGCCGGGTTCGGCGTCCGGCCCCAAAATCGAAGCGTTGAGGCTGTCCTGCTCGGCCACGAACCTCACGGAGCTTTCAAGAATAACGGGGTTCTGCCGCAGTTTCAGTGCGGTGTTGGCCGAGCCGGTGAAACTGATCACATCCTGACAGTCCAAACGATCCAGCGTGTCACCCAGACCGCCGGAAACCAGTTGCAACGCGCCTGCTGGCAGAATGCCACTGTCAAGCATGATCCGAACCGCCAGTTCGGTGACATAGCAGCTGTTTGTGGCGGGCTTTACGATGGCCGGAACGCCCGCCAACATGGTGGGGGCCAGCTTTTCCAGCATCCCCCAGACCGGGAAGTTGAAGGCGTTGATGTGAATGGCAACACCTTGTAGCGGGGTACAGACGTGCTGGCCGAGAAAGGTGCCGTTGCGAGAAAGCTGTTCCACGTCGCCGTCAAGATAGACGTGCCCATCAGGCATCTCACGGCGGCCCTTGGAGGCGAAAACGAACATCGTGCCGATTCCGCCGTCGATATCGATCAGATGGTCGGACTGGGTCGCGCCAGTGTTGAAGCTCAACTCATACAGCTCCTGCTTTCGCGCGTTCAGAGCCTGCGCAAGTGCCTTGAGCATCTTGGCGCGCTCGTGGAACGTCATCTTTCGTAGGGCCGGGCCACCCTTGCTGCGGGCGTAGTCCAGCATTGCCTGCACATCCAGGGCCGAGTTTCCTGCAGTTGCGATTGGTTCACCAGTGATGGCCGAAGCGATGATGCGTGCGCCCGCACCGGGAGCCACCCAATCTCCGGCGGCAAAACTGGAAATCTGTTGCAAGCTCATGGGACTCTCCTGTTCCTGTCACGCGGCTACGGCGGCGTATTGATTACTATATAATTAACCGAACGATCGGTCAATAAATTGTTGTTTGTACCATACTCGAATGGCGTAGGCGAAAGCTCCGGCCAACGGAAATGTCAGTGACCTAGTGCGCCCATCTGCTGAGGCAGATACAGAACCACGATGGGGACCAGAACGATCAGGGCCAGACGAAAGATATCCGCCACCCAAAAAGGCGTCACGCCACGGAAAATCGTGCCGGTCGAGACGTCGCCGACAACCCCTTTCAGGATGAAAACGTTCAGTCCGACCGGTGGGGTGATCAGTGATATCTCGGTCACAACCACAACGACAATGCCAAACCAGATTGGATCATAACCCAGCGAAGTCACCAGTGGAAAAAAGATAGGCACGGTCAGCAACAACATCGACAGGGATTCAAACACGCAGCCCAGGATGATGTATATGCCCAGGATCATCAGGATCACGACGAAAGGCGATACGTCATAGGCAGTAACTAACCCTATGAGGGCTTCGGGAAGACCCGCGAGGTTGATGAAGTTTGAGAAGATCTGCGCCCCGATCAGAACCGAAAACAGGGCCGCCGCTGTGAAGGTGGTTTCTTTCAACACCTCAAAGGTGGAGCCGACGGTCAAACCGCCACGGAACAAGGCGATCAGAAATGCTCCTGCGGCCCCCATTCCCGCCGCTTCGGTCGGCGAAAAAGTCAGGTTCAGGGGGTGGAAGTCAAAGGCCCCGTACAAGCCGCCAATAACAAGGAAGAACAGCAGCAAGACAGCCCAGACAGACCCAAGCGCGCGGAGCCGTTCGCCCCAGCCGGCGCGTTCGCCTGCGGGGCCGGCCTCGGGGTTGCGCCACACGGTCCAACGCACGGCAAACAGGTAGAACAGGATGCCCAGAAGCCCCGGAATGATCCCTGCCATGAACAGTTTTCCTATCGAGGTTTCGGTCAGAAGCCCATAGATCACAAGGATGACCGAGGGCGGTATCAGGATACCCAAGGTGCCGCCCGCCGCGATGGAGGCGGTGCTCAATTCATCCGAATAACCATAGCGGCGCATCTGCGGCATGGCGACCTTGGACATGGTGGCTGCGGTGGCCAGTGATGATCCGCAGATGGCCGAAAAGCCACCACAGGCCGCAACGGTTGCCATGGCGATACCGCCGCGCATGTGGCCAAGAAAAGCATTGGACACTGCGTAGAGCTCGCGCGCCATTCCGCCCTTGTTCACGAAAAGACCCATGAGGATGAACAATGGAACCACAGAAAGACCATAGTCCTGGGCGGTGTCCGTGATCTGACGACCAACCATCGACATCGCGGCCTTGAGGCCGCGTTCGTCAAAGATCGAGCCGCCGCGCTCGTAAGCGAAGCCCAGCGTCCCGACCAAACCCATCGCGAAAACAATAGGCAGGCGCACGAGCACCAGAATCAGGACCAGTGCAAATCCGATCAGTGCTGCGGTCATTGGGTGTGCTCCGAGAGGTAGTGAGGTGCGAAGAAGTGCAGAAGGCCGGTAACGATCATCACAACTCCGGTGATTGCCACCGAGATCGTGATGAACCAGCCAACGATGTAGGTCGGAATGGCCAGGTATTCGGTCACATCCCCATAGTCGCGCGCGCGCTCGGCCAGGATCCAGACACGTTGCGCGGGCCAGTACATCATGATGCCGCTCGCCAGATAGATGATGCCATCACGTATGCGATCAAGCCGGAACCGGTGAAAAAAACTGTCTGTCAGATCCACGGCGATCTGGCCGTTGGTTACCGAGATGATTGGCAACACGGAAAACACCAGAACAGCCATAAAGATGCGGGTAAGTTCAGTGGCGGCTTCGATGGGCGAATTGAACACCGAGCGCAGGATCACGTCGCAGAAGGTCATCACCATCAGGATGAACAGGGCGATGCTGGCCACTATCACCGGCAGGATGCTGGCTCGGCGCACAAGGTGAATAAGGGATGTCATGAATGGTCTCCCGGAGGTTCAGGGGCGGCCGACTGCCGCCCCCGGTGATGGGCTTAGTTGCCCGCCATTTCCGACTTGATCATGTCATAGGCGGCCTGCGCATCTACGCCGGTTGCGTCGACTTCGGCGATGACCTTTGCGCGGATGTCTTCGGCAATCGCCGCGAATTTCTCAAGGTCTGCATCCGAGGCAGCGTTGATTGCATTGCCCTCGGCAGCTTCGGTTTCCTCGCGGCCAATGGCGTCGATCTCATCCCAGATCTTGCCGATCTCGCGGCTCAGCGGCTCGCCGAACACCTTCTCTTCCAATACGGCCTGAATATCTTCAGGCAGATCTGCAAAAGTGTCTTCGTTCATGATGAAGGCGAAGGAACCACGGTAAAGTCCGCCGGGCATTTCATAGACGTTTTGCGCGACTTCGGTCAGCTTGAAACCTTTGCGGGATTCGAAGGGCATAACAACGCCATCGGCCGCTTTCGATGCAAGTGTTTCATAGACCTTTGGGGCTGGAACCTGAATGCCGGTCGCGCCTAACGCCGTACCGACATCGCCACCGACACCGCCGGGAATACGGACCTTGAGGCCCGAGAACTGGTCAAGGCCGGTCACGGACGAGTTGGAATGGAGTTGGGCGGGACCATGCGTGTGCAGGGCGATCACCTTGACGCCGCGATGCTCGTCTGCGGCCTTCAAGTACTTGTCATATGTGCGCCAATAGGCAACCGAAGCCGCCTCGGCCGAGCCTTCGTATCCGGGCAGTTCGATCAGCTTGGTGACGACGAACCGCCCCGGCTGATAACCGTGGAAAATGATCGAGGCATCGGCGGCGCCATCCTGGATCAGGTCCATCTGCGCGGGCGGTGGTGCGATGCCAAGCTTCAGCTCGGCGGTCACCTGGCCGTCGGTTGCCTCTTCGACCATCTCGACAAACTTGGGCCACATCATTGCGTTGATGCCGTGGGTCGGCGGCGCCCAGCTGGAAATGGTCAGCGTATAGTCCGCCGCCATCGCCACGGTGCCGCTTACCGCCAGCGCGGCCGAAGCCAACAGGGATGAGAGCTTGGTGAATTTCATGACTGGATTTCCTCCTCCAAAACGTGAGTCATAAATGCGTTAATGGTCCTTTTTGTAACCATCAACAGGTTAAGTTGTTCTGCATCGGATCGGCGAGTTGCCACGAATTCGGGCTTTCGATTTCGAGCTTTCGCATGATTGCGGCCATGTGTTCCGGGCCATTTTTCGCGGCCAGATGCATCGGCCCGCCGCGCCAGCGCGGAAAGCCGTAGCCGTGCAATTGAACCATATCCACGTCTTCCGGGCGTTCGGCGATTCCTTCCTGCACGATCAGCGCGCCCTCGTTGGCCAGCACAGCCAGAAGCCGATCTGCAATGTCTTTTGGGGTGAACTTTCGGCGAGTGATGCCACGCTGTGTGGAATTGGCTTCGATCAGGGTTTCAACCTCAGGGTCGCGTTGGGGGAAACGTGACCCATCGTCATATTTGTACCACCCTTCACCGGTTCTTTGGCCAAACCGCCCCATCTCGCAAAGCGTATCAGCGATGGTCTCATAGCGCTCACGCGGGTTACGGGCGGGGGCTTGCCGTTTCCGATTGGCCCAGGCGATTTGCAATCCCGTCAGATCCTGCAACTCGAATGGCCCCATCGGCAGGCCCTCCGCCCGCATGGCAGCGTCGACCTCGTGAGGCAGGGCACCATCGGCCAGCAGGTATTCAGCCTCGCGCCGGTATGCTGCAAGCATTCGGTTCCCGATGAAGCCGTCGCAGATATCAGAAAGGACCGCAATCTTGCGCAGTTTCTTGGCAAATGCAAAACCAGTTGCAAGTACCTCTGATGCGGTATCAGGCGTCTTGACGATTTCCAGCAGTTTCATCACATGCGCAGGGCTGAAGAAATGCAGCCCCAAACAGCGGGCCGGGTTGGCGACGCTGTCGAAGATCAGGGTCGGATCAAGGTAGGACGTATTGGTAGCCAGAATGGCGTCTTTCGACATCGCCATTGAGAGTTGCGAGAACACGCCGCGTTTTGTGTCGAGATCTTCGAACACTGCCTCTATCGCTAGATCGGCGTCGGCTGCATCGGTATAATCACTGGTCGTGTTCAGTTTCCCGAGCATTTCTTGATACTGTTCGGAACTGGTTTTTCCCCGTTTGACGCCCCCTTCGATCAGGCCGGATACGCGATCGCGGGCGGCCAGGGCAGCCTCTGTATCGCGCTCGATCAGGGTGACCGAATACCCGCCACTTAGGCAGGCAGTGGCGATACCAGCGCCCATCAAACCGCCGCCGACAATTGCGATCTGGTTCAGGTCACGTGGGGTAACGCCGTCGATCGCTTTGGGTTTGCTGACAATCCTTTCGGCAAAAAAAGCGTACCGAAGTGCACGGCTCTCATCGGATTGGCGAAGTCTGAGATGCAGCGCCCGTTCCTTAGGCTGACCTTCGGAAAAAGGCCGCGCGACCCACTGCAGCGCTTCCAGGTTCAGGACGGGTGACTTCTGCCCCTTGGCGGCTTTTGAAAGACTGGCGACGGTCGCCTCATAGGTGTCGCGATCCAATGTGTCGGATTTACGCAGGCTGACAATTTCGGGCCGGTTCTGAAGGGTTCGGGTGAACTCCACAGCAGCTTGACGCAGGTCTCCCGACACAATCTGGTCAATTCCGCCCAAAGCGAGCATCTCTTCCGCGTCAAATATTTTACCCCTGCACGCCATGTCGATCGCAGCCTGCATCCCGATCAGGCGCGGGGTGCGCTGGGTACCGCCTGCACCGGGGATGAGGCCGACATTAACTTCCGGCAAGCCAAACTTCGTGCCCTCGGAAGCGATACGCCATGCGCAGGCCATTGCTATCTCAAAGCCGCCTCCAAGGACGTTTCCGTGCATGACGGCGACAAATGGGGTTTTACTGTCCTCAAATAACTGGACTACATCGGGCAAATGCGGTTCCTCTGCAGGGCGATCGAATTCCGACATGTCGCCCCCGGCGATGAATGTGCGGCCCGCGCAGATCAAAATGGCCACGCGCGCGCCCTGCACATCAACAACCGCTTTCTTCAATCCCGCTCGAACGGCGGTCGAAGTGGCATTCACCGGTGGATTGTCAATTTCCACCCAAGCGATGTCACCTTTGCGTTCTACCGAGATCACCGGTTTGTCAGACATATCCTTGCCCCGATTGGCTGGGAATCGTTTCGTGAAGAATTTATTGACCAACCGTTCGGTTTATGCAAGAACATTGTTGAAATAATCGCAAAGCGAGCTGGTGATGACCGATACGATTCTTACCCAAAGCCATGGGAATTGGGTTGAAATCACTCTCAACCGTCCCGACAGGCTGAACAGTTTTACCGATGAGATGCACAATGCGCTTCGATCCGCATTGGAAACGTCGCGCGACAATGGTGCGCGTGCGATACTGTTGACTGGGGCGGGGCGCGGGTTTTGCGCAGGGCAGGATTTGGGGGATCGTGATCCTTCGAAAATGGATGGTCCTCCCGATCTCGGCAACACGGTTCGCACGTTCTATGCGCCGCTGGTCCGCCTGATCCGGGCGCTGGATTTTCCGGTCATCTGCGCGGTGAACGGGGTAGCCGCGGGGGCTGGCGCCAATATCGCGCTTGCCTGCGACATTGTTATGGCAGCTGAAAGTGCAAAATTCATCCAGTCGTTTTCTAAGGTCGGCCTGATCCCTGACACCGGCGGTTCTTGGCACCTACCTCGCCTGTTGGGCGAAGCTCGAGCTAAGGGGTTGGCGCTGACGGCGCAACCGTTACCGGCAAAGCAAGCCGAAGATTGGGGCTTGATCTGGAAGGCATTGCCGGACGATCAACTCATGACCGAAGCACGTGCAATGGCCGAGCAGTTCGCTAATGGTCCGACCCTTGGTCTGGGGTTGACAAAACAGTCGATCCAGGCCGCTGCGGTCAATACGTTGACGGACCATCTTGAGCTGGAAGCGGATGCCATGAAAACCTGCGGTGAAAGCGCCGATTATGCCGAGGGCGTCACAGCTTTCCTCGAAAAACGCGCGCCGAGATTTCAAGGTAGGTGAATATGACTCCCAAAGAACGCGCAGAAGAATCGGCAGCGATGATGTGGGCCGAAGATAATGCCTCGAAATGGGCAGGGATAGAAATCACTCATATCGATGAAGGTACCGCGACGGCGGAATTGACGGTCGAGGCGCATCACTGCAACGGGCATAAGATATGTCATGGTGGCGTGACGTTTCTGCTGGCGGACAGCGCGTTTGCGTTCGCCTGCAACAGCCGAAATCAGTCCACCGTCGCGCAGCACAACGTGATCAGCTACATCGCGCCGGGGCGATTGGGCGACCGGCTGACAGCGATCGCAACCGAAGTGAGCCTGACAGGGCGTAACGGAATTTATGACATCACTGTGACAAATCAGGACGGCCGAAAGATTGCGGAGTTTCGAGGTATGTCCCGCGCGATCAACGGCACTTTGTTTGACGAAGAGTAAGGCGAGGAGGATACCATGAAGGACCTGACCCCCAACAAGGCTGATCTGGACCCGATCGAGATTGCCTCGATCGATGAAATCCGTGCCCTGCAGCTGGACCGGTTGAAATGGTCCGTCCGCCACGCCTATGACAACGTGCCGATGTACAAGAATCGGTTCGACGAGGCCGGGGTGCATCCGGATGACCTGCAAAGCCTGAGCGACTTGGCCAAGTTCCCGTTCACATACAAGAACGATCTGCGCGACAACTATCCGTTTGGCCTGTTCGCCGTGCCGCGCGAACAAATCATCCGGTTGCACGCGTCATCGGGTACGACGGGCAAGCCGACCGTCGTGGGCTATACGCAGAATGACATCGACAACTGGGCAGATCTGGTGGCTCGGTCCTTGCGGGCCAGCGGTCTGCGTCGCGGTGACATGGTGCACAACGCTTACGGCTATGGCCTGTTCACAGGCGGTCTGGGCGCGCATTACGGGATCGAGCGTCTGGGAGCGACGGTGGTTCCGATGTCGGGCGGGCAGACCGAGAAACAGGTTGGCCTGATCACTGATTTCAAGCCCGACGGGATCATGGTGACGCCGTCCTATATGCTCAACATTCTCGAACAATACAGGAAGGTTGGCATGGATCCCCGCGAAAGCTCGCTGAAGGTGGGTGTGTTCGGGGCCGAACCTTGGACTGACGCGATGCGCAAAGAGGTTGAACAGGCCTTCGACATGCATGCGGTCGATATTTACGGCCTGTCCGAGATCATGGGTCCGGGAGTGGCGAATGAATGCGTAGAGACCAAGGACGGTCCCGTGATCTGGGAAGATCACTTCTTTCCAGAAATCATCAACCCCGAAACCGGCGAGGTTTGTGACGATGGCGAGATGGGAGAACTGGTGTTCACAACGTTGACCAAGGAAGGTTTGCCGATGATCCGCTATCGCACCCGCGATCTGACCCGGCTTTTGCCGGGGACCGCACGGTCGATGCGGCGGATGGAAAAGATCACCGGTCGCTCCGACGACATGATCATTCTACGCGGGGTCAACGTGTTCCCCAGCCAGGTCGAAGAACAGGTGATGGCCACCGGCGGGATCTCTCCGCATTACCAGATCGAGCTTTACAAGGCCGGTCGCATGGACGCGATGCGCGTTTTTGTCGAAGCGTTGCCCGGGGCTGCGGACGAGTTGAGCAAGACCGCCGCCGCCCGCATGCTGACCAAGCGGATCAAGGACATTGTTGGCGTTTCCACCGAGATTATTGTAGGGGAACCCGGTGATGTCGAACGCTCTCAGGGCAAGGCCAAGCGCGTTGTCGACAACCGCGACAAGGAGTGAGGTTTGGCCCGTACAATAGCGAAAGACCACGATCAGAAGCGCGAGCAGATCTTGAAATCTGCCGCGCGTGTCTTTGCGCGCGAAGGATTCGACCGCGCTTCGATGACCCAGCTTGCGCGCGAATGCGGAATATCTAAGGCGAATATCTATCACTACTACGACAGCAAGGATGCGATCCTGTTCGACATTCTTGAGACCTACCTGCGCGAGTTGCGCGACCTGATCTGCGGGATCGAGTTGGACGGGTTGAGCAAGCCGGATCGGCTGCACAGGGTGGTTCGTGAAATACTGCTGGCCTATCAGGGCGTCGATGACGAGCACAGGGTTCAGACCAGCGGAATGTCAGCCTTGCCCATCGAGCAGCAGAAGTTGCTGCGCGGCTATCAGCGCGACATGATTGTCTTCGTGAGCAACATCATCAGTGACATCGCGCCTGAAGTTTTCAATGGCGATCCGGGCAAGCTGCGGTCTGCGACGATGTCTGTGTTTGGCATGCTGAACTGGTACTACATGTGGAACTCGGGTGCGGATAGCTCCGCTCGGGAAGATTATGCGCACATGGTCAGCACGCTGACTCTGCATGGCTTGCAGGGCCTCTGATACATCACATTGGTATGAACAGCGCCTAAAGAGGTTTGGGTTTTGGCGCGTTTCCTGCTTTGTTCGGGGCAGGAGAAACACCATGCAGAAACCGGAAAGCTTCGAAAAATTCTATTTCGCCAAAGTCGGAATGGGAGAGGCCTGCGGTTGCGCCGAACGCGTAATCGATGTCTACGAGTTCAACCGTCAGGGTGGAACCGCGCTGAAGCCAGAGCGTCTTGCAGCACGGCGCAAACGCTGGTCATTCAGATCGTTCGCATTGAAATATGGCTTGATCGGTCGACCGGCCAAGTAACCACGGCGGTGCCCAAGAACGCGGTGTGGCCGGCAGGTTTGCCGCCGACCGAACTGTTATCAGGGGCGGTTGAGGCCAAGCGTTTCAAGGATGCTCGCCGCCTCGGCTTCCCAACGCGTACGCAGTTCCGCGTTAGTGGATTTGCGCAAACCCATATCCTTTAGGCTGCTGGCTTTCTGAGAGGTGCCAGTACCAAAGCTGGCTGCAACCCGAGGCCACCAATAGTCGGCCGATGCCTGCATCTCCGAGGCGTGGCCGTCTTCGATCAGTTTCACCGCGCCTTCCATCGCCAACTCGCCATGATGCGCCTCGATGGGTGCGATCACGCGGAACGCTTCGGCCAGTGGCTGATACGAGATCAGCGAAAACTCGGCAAGCTGAACGGCCACCGCGCGGCTCATCAGCAGGTTCATCATCACGGCGTCCACCCAGCCTTCGATGGGATAGTTGAACACAGCCAGACGCATGTCGTGCTCGGACCGTGTTGCACCGATGTCTGCTGCCCGGTCCAGCCGCGCCGTCCATGGGTGATGGTTGGCATAGCGCTCGGCATCGGCCCCGAACTCGCCCATGATCCGCAAAACACGGTCGGCATTGTCGGTCTTTTCCAGAACGATCTTTGCAGCCGCAATCCGTTCCTTGATCCCCGGTCCCCGGTTTATCACGTCGGCAAAACCTGCAGCCCCCGCCAGTTCGCTGTCCACGAATGTCGCCATCAGTTTCATCAACTCAGCGCGGTAGCGTGGCGGCACGTTGGTCGGGTTGGTCAGCACTCCGCCAGCCGCGAGATAGCTTTCAATCGTCATGTCTTCGGCCATTGTCTCTCTCCCTCACTGGTCATAGTCGACGACGACGCTGTCTGTCAGCGGATAGGCCTGGCAACTCAGAACATACCCTTTCTCGACTTCGTAATCTTCGAGCGCGTGGTTTGCGATCATCTCGACCTCGCCTTCGATCACGCGGCAGCGGCAGGTCGAACAGACGCCGGCCTTGCAGGCATATGGCGCGTCCATCCGGTTTTCCAGTGCCGCGTCAAGGATCGACAGATCCTTGGGCATGGTGATGGTCTGGGTCGCGCCATCCAGCGTTATGGCGGCTTTGGTCTGGTTCGCGCTGGTTGCGGCCTCGGCGGAAACCACCTTGCGCCTGGCGCGACCGGGCTGGGCGCTGGCGAACAGTTCGAACTTGATCTGACCGTCGGTCAGCCCGTGCGCCCGCAGCGCGGCTGCGATGCCCAGCATCATCGGCTCGGGACCGCAGATATAAGCCATGTCGGTGTTTTCGATGTCGATCCAATGCTTGAACAGCTCGGCGCATTTCTCTTGCGTTACCAGGCCAGTGAACAGATCGATTTCCTGTGCGTCCGATTCGAGAATGTGGATCACGTTCAGACGACCCATATAGAGGTTTTTGAGATCCTCCAGTTCTTCTCGAAACATAATCGTGTTCACACCCTTGTTGGCATAGACCAGCGTGAACTGCGATCTGGGTTCCCGCGCCAGAGTGGTCTTGAGAATTGACAGCACCGGCGTGATGCCCGAGCCACCGGCAAAGCCGACATATTGCCTCTCGGCAGCGGCATCGAGTGGCGTAAAGAACCCGCCCATCGGAGGCATTGCCTGCAGCGTGTCGCCAACCTTCATTTCTTCATTGGCCCAGGTCGAAAACGCCCCACCATCGACGCGCTTGATGCCCACTTGAAGGATGCCTTCATCCTTGCCCGCACAGATCGAGTACGACCGGCGCAGTTCCTCGCCATCGAAATCCCGGCGGAAGGTCAGGTATTGGCCTTGGGTAAAATCGAACTCCTCCGCCGAGCCGTTCACCGGTTTCAGCGTTACCACGACAGCGTCGCGGATGGTCTTGTGGATGTCTGTGACTTCCAGATCGTGAAAGCGCGCCATCGGCTCCTCCTCAGATGCACTTGAAATAGTCAAAGGGTTCCAGGCAGTCTGTGCAGCGCCAATGCGCCTTGCACGGGGTCGAGCCGAACTGGCTGACCTTTTCCACCGCCTTGCTGCCGCAATGGGGACAGCGTTCCGGCCCCCCCGCCGGTTGCGGCGGGGCAATGCCATATTCTTCAAGCTTGGCACGACCCTTGTCGGTCAGCCAATCAGTTGTCCACGCGGGCGAAATTCTGGTTTGCAACCTGATTTTGTCGATGCCGTGGTCACGCAGGGTGGTTTCGATATCCATGCTGATCACGGATGTCGCCGGGCAACCCGAGTAGGTGGGCGTCACGGAAACGGTCAGCGTGTCGCCGTCCCATTCAACATCGCGCACGATGCCCAGATCGACGACCGAGATCACCGGAATTTCAGGGTCAGGAACGGCGTCAAGCCATTCCCACACCTGTTCTGTCGAGGCCCGCACCATCGGCCTTTACCAGCTTGCGCCGGGATAGGCGCGTTGCAGCCACTGCATCTCGGTCAGCAGGTGGCCCAAATGCTCGGTATGCATACGCCCGTCGCGTCCACCCTTTCGGGCAAAGCGGCTATCCGGGATTGTCAGGGTCGCTTCGCCCAATACGCGCTCAACCAGCGCATCGAATTCTTCGCGCAGGCTGGCGGGGTCGGGTGCAATACCCGCAGCTACCATCTCGGCATCCACGTCATCGCTGGCGAACATCTCGCCGACATAAGGCCAGAGGTAATCCAGCGCCTCCTGCATCCGGGCGTGACTTTCTTCGGTACCGTCGCCAAGACCGACAACCGTGTCGCCCGAGCGTTCGAGGTGATAGGCAACCTCTTTGCTAGCCTTTGCGGCGATTGCCGCGACACGTTCGTCCGACGATGTCATCAGACGGCCCAGAATGATCGAGTGCCACGCATCGAACAGGAACTGGCGCATCAGGGTGCGACCGAAATCACCGTTCGGCACCTCGACCATCAGGACATTTCGGAAGTCCCAGGCGTCGCGCAGAAAGGCCAGATTGTCGGCAGTCTTTCCCTCGCCCTGAATCTCGCCCGCAAGGCCCAGCCACATCTGGGTCTGGCCGATCAGGTCCAGCGCGGTATTGGCCAGCGCGATGTCTTCTTCCAGTACCGGTGCGTGGCCACACCACTCGCTGACGCGGTGGCCAAGGATCAGGGTATTGTCCCCCATCCTCAGCAGGAATTGCAGAAAGGCTTCGTCGCGGGTCATCACATCGCCCCCACTTCATCGGGGATGTCAAAGAAAGTCGGGTGGCGATAAATCTTCGATTCCGACGGCTCGAACAGCGGACCCTTGTCGCCGGGCGCAGTGGCGCTGATATGCCGAGCCTCGACCACCCAGATCGAAACGCCTTCGTTACGGCGAGTATAGACGTCGCGGGCGTTCTTGATTGCCATTTCTGCGTCCGGCGCGTGCAGGCTGCCTACGTGACGGTGGCTCATGCCGTGCTGGCCGCGAATGAAGATTTCCCACAGGGGCCATTCGTTTTTCATGATCAATTCTCCTCCTGGCTGGGCGCGGGGTGTGAAACCGGTGGCTGAAAACCGGGCGCCTCGCGCTGCAGATCGTCCATTTCGTTACTCGGCTGCCACCTTGGCGGCAGCTTTCTTGCGGGCATGTGCCAGCAACCCATCGCGGACCCACTCGCCATCGTCCCAGGCCTTACGGCGCGCAGCCATGCGATCGACGTTGCAGGGGCCGTTGCCCTTGAGCACGTCGAAGAATTCGGACCAGTCGGGGTCAGAAAAATCGTAGTGGCCACGTTCTTCGTTCCACTTGATGTTCGAATCCGGCAGGTCGAGGCCCAGATATTCGATCTGGGGAACGGTCTGATCCACGAACTGTTGGCGCAACTCGTCGTTGGTCTTGACCTTGATCTTCCAGGCCATCGATTGCTCGGAATGCACCGACTCCTTGTCGGAGGGACCGAACATCATCAGTGCCGGGAACCACAGACGGTTGACCGCGTCCTGCGCCATCTTCTTTTGCTCGGGCGTACCAAAAGCCATCGCCATGATCGCGGAATACCCCTGACGCGCGTGAAAGCTCTCTTCCTTGCAGATGCGGACCATCGCGCGGCTGTAGGGGCCATAGGACGTACGCTGCAGCGCCACCTGATTGATGATCGCCGCGCCGTCGACAAGCCAGCCCACAGCGCCGATATCGGCCCAGTTCAGTGTGGGGTAATTAAAGATCGACGAGTATTTCATCCGACCCTCGTGCAGCAGTCGGATCAGTTCGTCCCGGCTTTCGCCCAGGGTCTCGGCGGCGGAGTAGAGGTAGAGGCCGTGGCCCGCCTCGTCCTGCACCTTGGCCAGCAGGATCGCCTTGCGCTCCAGCGTTGGCGCGCGGGTGATCCAGTTGCCTTCTGGCAACTGGCCCACGACCTCGGAATGAGCGTGCTGGCCAATCTGACGGATCAGAGTACGGCGGTAATCATCCGGCATCCAATCCCGCGGTTCGATCTTGATGTCGTTGTCGATCTTGTCCTGAAAGGCGCGTTCCTGTTCGGACATTTCCTCGCGCGATTTCACCCCTGACGAGGCGGTCTTGATCATCTGTGCATACATCTGGGCTCTCCTCCCTTACACACGTTCAAGTATCAGGGCCGCGCCCTGACCAACTCCGACGCACATGGTGCACAGCGCATAGCGCCCGCCGGTGCGTTTCAACTGATAGGCGGCGGTCATCACCAAACGCGCGCCTGACATGCCCAAGGGGTGACCGATTGCAATGGCCCCGCCGTTGGGATTGACATGGGGTGCGTCATCGGCCACGCCAAGCGCCCGCAAGGTGGCAAGACCTTGCGATGCAAAGGCTTCATTCAATTCTATCACATCCATCTGCTCGATGGTGAGTCCTGCGCGGGCCAGAATCTTACGGCTTGCAGGTACTGGGCCGATGCCCATGACACGCGGTTCCACACCCGCTACCGACATGCCGACGACACGCGCGATCGGGGTCAGTCCGTTCTTGGTCGCTGTGGCTTCGTTGGCCAGCAGGATCGCCGCGGCACCATCGTTGACACCCGAGGCGTTGCCAGCCGTTACCGTCTTGTCGGGGCCGTTGACGCCCTTGAGGCCGGACAGTTTTTCCGCGCTCGTACCGGGGCGGGGATGTTCGTCGGTATCCACAACGATCAGTTCACCCTTGCGCTGCGGAATGGTGACCGGGGTGATTTCCTCCCGGAACACCCCGGCCTCATGCGCCGCGGCCCAGCGGGCCTGGCTGCGTGCGGCAAATTCATCCTGATCTGCACGGCTGATCTGATAATCTTCGGCAACGTTGTCGGCGGTTTGCGGCATCGAGTCGGTTCCGTACATCTCGTGCATCTTCCGGTTCACGAACCGCCAGCCGATAGTGGTGTCGTAGACCGCGTTTGACCGGGTAAAGGCGCTGGTCGCCTTTGGCATGACGAATGGAGCGCGCGACATGCTTTCGACACCGCCGGCCACCGCCATGTCATAGTCGCCTGCCTTGATCGCACGGGCCGCCATGCCAACCGCGTCCATACCGCTGGCGCACAAGCGGTTGATCGTGGTGCCGGGTACATCGACAGGAAGCCCCGCCAGCAGCGCCGCCATGCGGGCGACGTTGCGATTGCTTTCACCGGCCTGGTTGGCATCGCCATAGATCACGTCATCAAGGCTGGCCCAATCCACCTGCGGGTTGCGCGCCTTCAGGGCTGCCAGTGGGATGGCGGCCAGATCGTCGGTGCGAACCTGGGACAGAGCGCCACCATAGCGCCCGATCGGGGTACGTTGAGCGTCGCAGATGAAAGCGTCCATGCGTCAGAAACTCCAGTCTTACGTAGGTCGTCATTAAGTGACCGCTTGGTCGGGTAATACGCCTGGAAATGATTCGCGGCAAGAGAAATGTAACGTGTTTACAGCTTTTTTGAGAATTCGGTAACATGTCAGTGGAAGCAAACAGAAAAGGCCTGCCTGACGGCAGGCCTTGTGAATCTTGGGTATTCCCTTGACTCAAGCCATTTCGGCTTCGCCCAGCACCTTGCGTGCCACGCGGAAACATTCCAAGGCCTGTGGGACACCACAGTATATGCCTACGACATGGATGATTGCCCGAATCTCGTCCCTGGTGACGCCGTTGTTGATCGCGCCTTTGCAGTGGATTTCCCATTCGTGCATCTTGCCCAAGGCTCCGATCATGGACAGGTTCATCATTGACCGGGTCTTGGCGTCGATGACATCGTCACCCCAGCCAAAGCCCCAGCACCACGCGGTCATCGCTTCCTGAAAGGGGCGGGTGAAGTCATCTGCGGCGGCGAGGTTCTTTTCCACATACTCCGCGCCCAGCGTCGCTTTGCGTTGTTCCAACCCCTTCAGGAACAGGTCTTCGTCAAACATGTCATTCATTCGTCGTCTCCGTATTGTGCAACATGGTCTCGGCAAACCGGCCCGTGCGGGTGCGGTGTTCGGCACCATGTTCCTCGGCTTCACTCCCGGCGTCCAGAGTGTCGATGCGCAGGCCGGCGTGGCGATAGACCGGCACGTCGGCCTTGCTCATTCCGCGCAGACGGGCGGCAATCGCGTGTTTCTTACTGACTTGATGGGGTTGAAAGTTGTCGAAGTCGCGTGGTGTAAGGCGTTGATCTTTAACAAGATCACCATCCGTAATCGCAGCATCGAACAGGTCTTGTCCACGCTCGGTCCTGCAGATCACACCGTTGAAACCGGCATCCTCTCCGGTTGGAGACCCTCCGGGCCAGATATCGGCAGCAGCCAAGTCAGCTGCCTCGCCAATGGCGTCCGGGCACAGTTTGCAGCGGGTCTGAATGCCCCATCCGGCTTCGTCCGCCCACATATCCAGATAGGTTTTCTCGAACGCGCGTCCGTCCTTGGTTTCGATCCGGGTCGGCCCCGGATTGCCATAGCCGCGATAGCGGAACAGGGTCAGGTCGTCTTCGGTCAATCCGTATTCGTTCAGTAGGGTTTGGCTTTTTCTCAGATCCGAGGCGCCGCCGCAGACCATGACCAGCATCGCGACCAGCATTTTGTCAATTCTCGGGTCGGTTTTCACACGCTCCCGGATAGCACCCGCGTCACAAGTTTTTGCAATGATTGCAAATGGTTGCTGCCTGTCCAGTGCGATATTCAAGCCGGCCAGAGTGTCGCTGGGACCATAGCGGGAACCGGCGCGTGCGACGACGGCTTCGGGCGTCTCGCTGATCACCCATTTGCTGCGCATCGGGGCGTCCGGGTCGGCGGCGCAATGCAGGATGAACCGGGCGCGTCCTGTTCGCAAAAGCCATGAACCAAGGGCGGTTAGTACACCCCCCGTGGCGGCGCGAAACCTTGTGTCAGGATTACCGGCCCATGCGCGGGTCATAGAGGTATAACCGCCCCAGATCGCGTCCTGATATGGCGCGTCAGAACCGTCTGCGCTGCAGGTTGCGCCGGGGCAGGCGGTGAGAATTTCGTGATCTTTTTCAATACCTTACGCCATCTGTACAGGCCGCAATCTGCCTTCTGGTGTCATCGCCATGACCCACCGTTCCGGTGCGATGGACTGGCATAGGCCGCAGCCGATGCAGAGGCCGGTTTCGACCACTTCGCGGATGGATTTTGGGTGTCGCATCAGGCGGTTAGCCGGTGATTGTACAAGTGGTCATAGTGCGGCTTCATCCGGCGATGCACCTGTTTGACCCGGTCGGGGGCGTCGTTGATGGAGATATGCTTGCGGGGTTGCGGTGTCAGGCCGGTGGACTTGGCCAGATTGCCGTGGAACGAGCCGCCGTCCCACCAGCTGTGAGCCGAGGGATCGCCGCCCGCCTTCCATGTCAGGGCTTTTTCGATGAATGGTATCCCCATGGAATTACAGAACTTTTCCGTAATCGCATGTGGGTTTTCCAGCAGGTCGTCGCTGTCGATCACCGGGGGCGGGGCGCCGTTCAGGGCGGTCAGCAGGTCGAACAGGGCGCGCTGTTCGGGAAAACCGACCTCGCCCTCGGCAAAGTCCGGCCATTGCTTGTACATCGAGGTGATCGTCTTGGCCGGGTCACGGATCAGGAAGGCGTGAGTGAAGTGCGAGAGAAACTCGGCATCCCACATGTGATTGATATAGTGAGGAAAAACCTTGATGAAAACCGGACCTTTGCGGGCGCGGTCCTGAACGTCTTCCCAGACGCTTTCGAGGGTCAGGCCCGGTGTCGTCTTGTCGCCGGGCTGGAAGCGGTGCCACAAAGGTTCGTCGCCCTGATACCATGCTTCGCCAAACGGTTCGTGCAGGCAATCCAGATCGCCGCGCTGGCGCATCATCCATTCAAAGGCGGTCGAGGTTGAGCGGGGGACGGCCCAGAGGGCAATGATTTTGTGCATTTTGTACCGGTTCCAAAGGCTATGGTGAGCGAAATGTACAAGTCGTTCTGGCGGTCAAAGCCGCCTGAGCAACCGCCCGCGCGGCATCTCGGGCGCGATTCCGAGCGACTTGAAGATGCGCCAGTAAAGCGCGATGTCGTGGCCGATCACCGGTTTGCCGAGCGCCGATTCCAGCTTGTCCGCCAGATGCAGCGGGCGTTGCGGCAAACCGCCAGGGCCCGTTCGGAAATTGCACATTCCGTTAATCAGGATCGCGTCTGCCTGCGGGGCCTTGTCGGCGACATATTCGAAACTTTTGAGGGCCAGATCACCGTCGAACACCCAGCGGTATGAATTGACCTCTTCCTGACTGGCGAACCAGCCCTGATCGTGAAAATTGCCGGCCCAGAGGACATCGAACCCGGCCTCGCGCAGGAACCCGACGGTACCCTGCCACCATTCCGGCCAGTGATAGGCGGCGTTCAGCGCCACCTTTTCCACGTTCATCTCGCGCAGCGCCTCGACCATGGCGTATCCGGCCATGTGAAAGCGGGTGCCGTATTTGTCGGAGAGGTCCTGACAATGCTGGCGCACGCCTTCGACGCCCAGACCGCAGGCATGCACCCAGTTTGAACCCACCTGGCCGCAGACATCAGCGCCGTTGCGGGACATGCAGTGGACGAAATCTTCCATCATGCCGAAGTTCCGTTTGCGTTGGTCCAGCCCGTGCACATAGTCGGGGACATGCAGCATCCAGCCATGCACGCCGACAGTTTCGGGGCACATGCGCAGGAAGTCCGAGGGTGCCGCGTCATAGTCGAAGGGCGGGCTGGTGAAGCCCACCTGATGTGGGAACAGTTTGTGTTCGGGCTGCCACTCGGCGGGCATCAGCATGGGGTCTACTCCTGGTCGGCGGGCTCGGCCTGAAAGCTCTGGTGCTTGGGGATGTTATCGGCCAGATGCAGCCATGGAACGGCGCTGGCCATGACGACATGGGCGTCGGGGGTGTAGCCGGAGGCGTCAGTCAACGTCGCCGCGTGGATGTGGATCTCTCCGGGCCATTTGTCGGACCGGAAATAGAGGCGCGCGCCGCATTTGGGGCAGAAGCCGCGATGGGTGCCGGGCGAGCTTCCATAGTGGTTGATCGCACCGGTCCATGTGACGGTTTCCGGGGGGAGGCCGACAAACGTGGTGAAGGGGGATGAGGTGGCTTTCTGGCAGTCGCCGCAATGGCAGGACAGGCGGCGGGTGACCCGGCCGGACGAGGACCAGTTGACCGCGCCGCACATGCATTTGCCACTGAAGTCAGCCATCCACGGCCTCGCGCATCCATTGTTGCAGGCGGGCGATGGAGTGTTCCGACATCACGCCGCAAGCCGGGTCAAGGACCAGCGGGCCGGGGCGGTATCCCTTGGATTTCAGGCCCCTATGCACTGATTCCACCAGTCGGATGTCTTCTTCGACCGTGGTTTGGCGATCCTGTATCGCCAGCCGCCGGATCACCTCGCTGTCGATGCCGCCTTCGGTGTACCAGCCGCGCCAGACGGTGCAGTGATCCACGTCTGTCGCGCGCCAGTGATAGGTGTTCAGCACGTTGCCGGGATAGCATTGAAACGAGAACATCGGCCACAGGAACCACGACCGGTAATCGCCCGCATGCGGCACGCTGAGGTCGATGGGATAGGTCATCGCCTCGAGGCTTTGGCATTCGGTGGTGTGGCGCAGGACATAGCCGGTTTCGGTCGGCTGGATATCATAGGTTTCGGGTTTGATCACACCGGTGGCGAAGGTCGGGTGGTTGGTGGGGCAATGGTAGCATTCGGAATAGTTTTCGACCGAGACCTTCCAGTTGCAGTTTTCGGGGATTTCCACCCATTCCAGCGGGGCAAGCGCATCCACCTGGGGGACGAATTCGCGCAGTTCGTCGCGCACGCCGGGGTACCAGTCGTCCATCGGTGCGGCGTCGTTGTCGAGATTGACGAAGATGAAGCCGTTGAAATCCTCGGTGCGTACCGATGTCAGGCAGATCTTTTCCCTGTCGAACCCCGGCACCGCCTTGGTGTTGGGGCCTGCGCGCAGCTCGCCGGTCAGCTCGTAAGTCCAGGCGTGATAGGGGCAGACGACGACGCGGGTGGTGCCGGTGCCGGTCACCATCTCGTGCGCGCGGTGCTGGCAGACATTGTAGAAAGTGCGGATTTCCCCGTCGCGTCCACGGATGCAGAACAGGCTTTGCCGGGCGATTTCAAAGGTGAAATAGTCGCCCGGATTGGGAATGTCGCTGACATGCCCGGCATATTGCCAGGTGCGTGCCAGCAGGCCGTTCATTTCCTGCTCGAATATGGCCGGGTCGGTGTAATAATGCGCCGCCAGCGAGTGGGTCAGGGGGGCGTTCATTCGGGCTCCTCCGCGTAGATGCCGAGTTGATGTCTGCGTTTGTGAAAGCGTTCGACGCGTTCGACGATTTCGTCGCTGGAGACCGCGATCACGAAGGACAGAAGCGTTTCCAGCAGCGCGATGGTCGAGACGGACGAGGGGAAGAATTGCGGCGTGTCGGCGGCCACGACAAAGCCGTGATGGGCGTTCAGGACAACGGGGCTGGCCGGGCTGTCGGAAATGCCCACGACGGTCATGCCCTGTTCGCGGGCCAGCTTCACCGCCTCGATCACCTCGGTGCGGTAGGGTTTGCAGGTCATCGCGATCAGCACGTCCTGTTCGTCCGCCCAGGCCAGATCGTCGACCGGGGTCGAGCCGGGCCGGGGAATGGCGTGAAACTGTTTCATGCCGGTCGAGGCGAGGTAGGTGAAGTTGCGGGCATTGGCGTTGTTGACGCCAACGCCGAGGGTGAAGACCTGCCGGCAGTTCCAGATGGTTTCGGCGGCGGTGTGCAGGCGTTCGGCGCTGATGCCGGCAAAGGTTTCCTCGATATTGCGGATCGCCGCGCCGATCATGTCGGCGTAAAGGCCGCCCAACTCGCCCGACTTGCCGATGTCCTGCAGCCAGCGGGCGCGGTCGGGGAATGTCGCGGTGCCCCGGCGAATCGCCTCGCGGAAGGGGGCGCGGAAATCTTCGTAGCCGTCAAAGCCCACCTGGCGGGCCATGCGCACGAATGTGTTGGGTTTGACATTGGCGGCTTCGGCGATCTCGCGCACCGTCGAAACCCCAACGTCTGAGGGGTTTTCCAGGACGTAACGCGCCGCTTTCTGCGCCTCGGGTGTCAGGGTGTCCCACTCTTCGGTGAGGCGGTCCAGGACAGAAGATGATACATTTGTGTCATTCATGATTGACGATGGTACATTTGTGGAATTAGCCTGTCGAGCAGAAACGCGACTCGTGAAGTGGAAAAATCATGTCTCAGCAAACCCTGCCCGCCCATGCGCGCGTGGTGATCGTCGGCGGCGGTGTCATGGGGGTCGGTCTGGCCTATCATTTGGCGCATGAAGGATGGACCGATGTTGTCCTGCTGGAAAAGGCCGAGCTGACCAGCGGCAGTACCTGGCATGCGGCGGGGCAGATCACCCATTCGACCAGTTCCTTTGGTCTGGGAAAATGCGTCGATTACAATATCGGGCTTTATTCCGGCAAGCTGGAGGCCGAGACGGGTCAGGCGGTGACATGGCATGGCTGCGGCTCGTTCCGGCTGGCCTACACGCAGGACGAGATGGACTGGCTGCGCCACACCCTGTCGGTGGGCCGTTCGCTGGGCTTCAACATCGAACTGGTGGTGCCGGAGCGGGTGGCCGAACTGCACCCGTTCTACAATCTTGACGGGGTTCTGGGTGCGCTGCACACGCCCGATGACGGTCATGTGGACCCGACAAATGTCACCATGGCGATGGCGGCGGGGGCGCGGCAGTTGGGTGCCCGGATCGTCCGCCATTGCCGCGCCACCAACATCACGCAGGACCGGAACGGCGAGTGGGTGGTCGAGACCGAGAAGGGGACCATCCGCTGCGAGCATGTGGTCAATGCCGGTGGCACCTATGCCCGGCAGATGGGTGAATGGTCGGGGCTGCAACTGCCGATGACCTCGATGACGCACCATTATTTCGTGACCGAGCCGGTGCCGGAATTCGAGAACCTCGACCACGAACTGCCGGTGATCCGCGATGACAGGAAGGTCTCGGGCTATATCCGGATGGAGCAGAAACGCGGGCTGATCGGGATCTACGAAAAGGAGAACTCGAACTCGGTCTGGCATGACCATTGCCCGTGGGACTATGAAAACTGGCTGTTCGATGCCGATTACGACCGGGTGATGCCGTGGCTTGAGGAAAGCCTGAACCGGATGCCGATCTTTGCCAATCTGGGCATCCAGCGCGAGGTGCATGGCGCGATTTCCCACCCACCCGATGGCAACCCGCTGATCGGGCCTGCGCCGGGGGTGAAAAACTATTGGTGCTGCTGCGGCACCCAGATTGGCATCGGCTGGGGCCCGGGTCTGAGCCGTGAACTGGCGCGGTGGATGGTGCATGGCGCGGCCGATATCTCGATGCGCGACTATGACCCGCGCCGTTTTGGGTCCTATTCCACCAAGGAGTGGCAGGTGACCAAGGCGCATGAGGATTACAAGCTGCGCCACGAGATCCCGTTCCCACATTTCAATCGGTTGGCGGGGCGTCCGATCAAACCCTCGCCCCTGTACCAGCGGCTGAAGGAAAAAGGCGCGGTTTACGAGGAGGTCTATGGTCACGAGCGTCCACGCTGGTTCGCGCGCGACGGGGTGGAACAGCGCGATCATTACTCGTTCTGCCGAACCGTGGTGCACGACATGGTTGCCGCTGAATGCAAAGCGGTGCGCGAGGCGGTGGGGATCATGGATATTTCGGCCTTTACCAAGGTCGAGGTGACGGGGCCCGACGCCGAGGCACTGCTGGACCGGCTGGTTGCCAACCGCCTGCCACAGAAGACGGGCGGCATCGCCCTGACCCATATGCTGAACCGCCGGGGCCGGATCGAGCTGGAAACGACGGTCGTCAAGTTGGGCGAGGGGCGGTACTATCTGGTTTGCGCGGCGTTCTTCGAGCAGCGCCTGCTGGATCATCTGAACCATCAGCGCGCGAAGGAAGACGTCGATATCATCCTGCGCTCGAACGATTGGGCCGCGCTGACGCTCAACGGGCCGCGCGCCCGTCAGGTACTGGCCGCCTGCACCGATGCCGACCTGTCCAATGCGGGCTTCAAATGGCTGACCGCGCAGGAAATCACTGTTGCCGGGCACCGGCTCTGGGCTTTCCGCATGTCCTATGCCGGGGAGCTGGGTTGGGAGTTGCACATCCCCCGTGACAGCGCACTGGCGGTTTACGATGCGCTTTGGGCGGCAGGCGGGCCGCATGGCATTGCCGATTACGGGTCTTTCGCGATGAACGCGCTGAGGATGGAAAAGGCGTTCAAGGGTGCGGGCGAGTTGACCAACGAGGTAACGCTGGCCGAGGCCGACGTGTTGCGGTTTGCGCGTGCCGACAAGAACTATCTGGGCAGGGACAGGACCCTGAACACCGACCTGCCCTGGGTCTGCGCCTATCTCGAGATCGAGCCGAACGGCATCGAGGACGGTCATGGCGGCGAGGCGGTGCTGCTGGACGGCAAGGTTGTTGGCTCGACCGCTTCGGTTGCCTTCGGCCATACGGTCGGCAAGATCCTGGCCTTTGCCTATGTCAAGCCGCACGCCAACGTGCCGGGCACGGACGTACAGGTCGTGATTGCCGGCAAGCCCCGTCAGGGTCGCATCCTGGGCGAACCCGCCTATGACCCGCAAAGCCTGCGCCCCCGCGCCGATGCCGTGATGGAGCATGCGGGATGACCCCGTCGTTTCATCTTTTTGCAGATACTCCGGGGGGTGACCGGGAACGGGACGGGGGCCAGCGCCCCCCTCTGCCCGCGACAGGAGCGCTGCGATGACCATCCCGGCAACGATGAAAGCCATGGTGCTTACCGGGCACGGAGGCCTGGACAGATACGAATGGCACGAGGACTGGCCCACGCCGGAGCCGGGGCCGATGGAGGTGCTGATCAGGGTCGGGGCCTGCGGGCTGAACAATACCGACGTCAACACCCGCACCGGCTGGTACTCCAAGGCGGTGGACGAGGCCACCACGGGCGGTGCCTATGCCGAGGTGGACGATGACGACAGCACCTGGGGCGGCGCGCCGCTGACCTTTCCACGCATTCAGGGCGCGGACGCGGTCGGCACCGTGGTGGCCACCGGCGCAGGGGCCGATCCCGGCCTGATCGGCAGGCGCGTCATGGTGGCTGGCTGGCTGCGCGACTGGGACGACCCGATGAACCGCGACAAGGCGGGGTATTTCGGCTCGGAATGCGATGGCGGGTTCGCGGAATACACCAAGGCGGATATGCGTGGCGTTGCCCCGATCGAGTCGGATCTGAGCGATGCGGAACTGGCGACCTTCATCTGTTCCTATGTCACCGCCGAGGGCATGATCGACCGGGCAGGGGTGGGGGCGGGCGATACCGTGCTGATCCCCGGCGCGTCCGGAGGGGTTGGCGGCGCGCTGATCCAGCTGTCGAAACTGCGTGGCGCGCGGGTGATCGCCATGGCCTCGGAGGCCAAGCACGGCGAGGTGGCCCTGCTGGGGCCGGACCGCATCCTGCCCCGCAGCCCCGACAACCTGAAGGCAGCCCTGGCGGGGGAAAAGGTGACTGTGGTCGCAGATGTGGTCGGTGGCCCGATCTGGCCCAGGCTGATCGACGTGCTGGCGCGCGGCGGGCGTTATACCTGTTCCGGCGCGATTGCCGGGCCGCTGGTCGAACTGGACTTGCGGACATTCTATCTGCGTGACCTGACCTTTACCGGCTCGACCGTGAACCGGCCCGAGAACTTTACCGACGTGGTGAGATATATCGAGCAGGGCAGGATCATACCCGTGCTGGCCGCCACCTATGCGTTGCGCGATCTGCGCGCGGCGCAACAGGCCTTTATCGACAAGACCCATACCGGCAACATCGTGGTGATCCCATGACATCGCTTGACGACGTGCTCGAAGCCGCCCGCCTGCTGCATCAGAGTCATCCCTCCCTTGCCGCCTATGCGCCCTGGCCGGATGACCTGATCCCCAGCGGATTGCAGCCGCGCCATATTCCGGCGGTGCCTCTGGTGTCGGAATTTCCCCGGTCCGGCGCGCCACAGACGCAGGCGCTGGTCAATGCGGTGAAAGGTGCCGCGCATCTGGCGCATTGGAGGCGGGTCTATACCGAGGCGGAGGTCGGTGCCGACTTTCGCAACCGGTACGGTTTTTACGAACTTTTCGGTCCGACCGGGCATTTCCACAGCCAGAGCCTGTGCGGCTACATCGCGTTCTGGGGCGAGGGGCTGCACTATGACTGGCACAGCCACGAGGCAGAGGAACTGTACCTGGTTCTGGGCGGCGAGGCGCTGTTCAAGGTCGAAGGTGACGAGGCGGTGACCGGGCCGGGGCAGACACGGTTTCACCAAAGCTGGCAAAGCCATGCGATGATCACGACCGACCATCCGATCCTGACCTTTGTGCTATGGCGCGGCGAGGGCATGGCCGGGCCGCTGAGGATGGACGTGGCATGAAGATCACCCGCATCCGCGTCTATCAGACCGGCCTGCCCTATGTGGGCGGGGCCTATGTCTGGGGTGCGGGCAATGCGATCGAAACCGCCGTGGCCTCGGTCGTGGTGATCGACACCGATGCCGGCCTGCAGGGCTGCGGCGAATTCACCCCCTGCGGCGAGAATTACATGGTCGCCCATTCTCAGGGCGTTCCCGCGCTGGCCCGTCTGGTGGCGGCGAACCTGCTGGGGCAAAACCCGTGCAACGTGGCGGGGATCGAGCGGCGGATGGATCATCTGGTGCAGGGGCATGGCTATGCCAAGGCGCCCTTTGACGCGGCGTGCTGGGACATCCTGGCGCAATCGCTGAATGCGCCGCTGCATGCGGTCTGGGGGGGCAGGCTGACCGACGGTGCGCCGATGTACCGCGTCGCGCCGCAAAAGGGCACCCGGGACACCATTGCCGAGATGGAACGCTACCGCGCGCAGGGATACCGCCAGTTCCAGATCAAGGTGGGCGGCGACTGGGCCGCCGACATCGACCGCATCCGCGCGACCGTGCCGCTGCTGGAACCGGGTGAAAAGGCCATGGCCGATGCCAATCAGGGCTGGCGGGTGGATGACGCGCTGCGTGTGGCGCGGGCGACGCGCGATCTGGACTACATCTTCGAGCAGCCCTGCCGAACCTATGAGGAATGCCTGCAGGTCCGGGCCCGGATCGACCTGCCGATGAAGCTGGATGAATGCGTGACCGGCATGGCCGTCGCACAGCGCATCGTGGCCGACCGCGCCGCCGAGCTGGTCTGCCTGAAGATCTCGAACCTGGGTGGTCTCAGCAAGGCGCGCCGCGTGCGCGACTATCTGGTTGAAAACCGAATTCCCGTTGTGGCCGAGGATACCTGGGGTGGCGAGATCGCCAGCGCCGCGCTTGCGCATTTCGCCGCCACCACACCGCCCGAGTATCTGCACAACACCACCGACCTGATGAACTACAACACCCGCTCGACCGGCATCGGCGGCCCAGAGGCGCGCGACGGCAAACTCTACGCGACAGACGAGCCGGGGCTGGGAGTCGTGCCCGATTTCGACGCGCTTGGTGCGCCCATCGCCGATTTCCATGCGCCATGATGCTTCATCTTTTCAGAAATACTCCGGGGGTGAATGGCCCGGAACGGGCCAGAAGGGGCAGCGCCCCGATGTCCCGCCAACCAGAGAGACCGGCATGAAGATTACCCGCATCACCGTCTATCACGTCAATCTGCCGCTCGAGCATCCCTATTGGCTCTCCGGCGGGCGGCTGAAATTCGAGGTGCTGGACGCCACCCTGGTCAAACTCGAAACCGACGAGGGCCTCACCGGCTGGGGCGAAGGAACGCCTTGGGGGCACACCTATGTGCCGGCGCACGGGCCTGGCATCCGGGCAGGGATCGAGACGATGGCGCCATTCCTTCTCGGGCTTGATCCGCGCCGCGTGCTCGAGGTCGAGCGGGCGATGGATCTGGCCCTACCCGGGCATCTGTATGCAAAATCGCCGATCGACATGGCCTGCTGGGACATTGCCGGGCAGGCGGCGGGGCTGCCGATTGCCGATCTGATGGGCGGCGGGTCGCGGACGCCCGCACCGATTGCCTCGTCGGTGGGCGCCAAGACCGTCGAGGAAACCCGCGAGGTCATGGACCGTTACCGGCAGCGCGGCTACCATGTGCATTCGGTCAAGGTGGGCGGCGACGCCGAACGCGATATCGAACGCATCCGCGACGTCGAGGCGCACCGCCCGCGCGGCGAGCGCATCCTCTATGACGTCAACCGCGCCTGGACCCGGCAACAGGCGCTGCGCGTGATGAAGGCAACCGAGGATCTGGGCGTGATGTTCGAACAGCCCGGCGAGACGCTGGACGATATCGCCGCCATCCGCAGCAAACATGCGGCCCCGGTCAGCGTGGATGAATGCCTTGTCACCCTGCAGGACGCCGCCCGTGTCGCGCGTGATGGTCTGGCCGAGGTGTTCGGCATCAAGCTCAACCGTGTCGGCGGGCTGACCAAGGCCGCCCGCATCCGGGATATCGCGCTGGCCCATGGCATCGACATGTTCGTGATGGCGACGGGGGGCTCGGTTCTGGCCGATACCGAGGCGCTGCACCTGGCCGCCACCATCCCCGACCACAACCTGCTGGGCATCTGGGCCTGCCAGGACATGCTGACGCTGGACATTGCAGGCGGGCGCGGCCCGCGCAATATCGACGGACACCTGCACCTGCCCGAGATCCCGGGTCTGGGCGTTCACCCCGACGAAAAGACGCTTGGCCGACCCCTCGCCGTTTTTGAGGAAAAACCATGATCCGCGGCTACATCTGGCCCCAAATATCCTGGGGGGTGAATTGGCCGCAGGCCAAGAGGGGGGCAAAGCCCCCCTTTCCCCCGACGGCGCGCATCGCGCGGCGCAAAACCTGCAAGGTTCTGTCATGAAGCTTACACGCATATCCCTGTGGCATGTGCCGCTCACCAGTCATCAGGCTTATTACATGGCCGATGGCAAGACCTGCGACACCGTCGAAACCGTGGTGCTGGCGCTGGATACCGATACCGGCCTGACCGGCTGGGGCGAGGTCTGCCCGATCCCGCATTATTTGCCGGCTTACGCGCGCGGCGTGGCGCCCGTGGTTCAGGAAATGGCGGAAGTGTTGCTGGGGGCCGACCCGGTGGGGCCCGAGGCGCTGATGGCGCGGCTCGACAAACACCTGCAGGGCCACGCCTATGCCAAATCGGCGCTGGACATTGCGCTGTGGGATCTGACCGGGCAGGCGGCGGGGCTGCCGCTTTTTGCTCTGCTGGGCGGGCGGCGGGCGGATACCATGCCGCTTTATCATTCGATCACCTGCGTCGCGCCCGAGGAGATGGCGAGGATCGCGCAAGAGGCGCAATCGCAGGGGATGGCCCAGTTTCAGGTCAAGCTGGGCGCCGACAAGGACTGGCAGACCGATGTGGCGCGGCTGCGGCTTGTGCGCGAGGCGGTGGGCGGCGGCCCGCTGGTCTATGGTGACTGGAACTGCGGCGCGACCTCGCTGGACGCGTCGCGCGTGGGCCGGGCGGTGGCGGATCTGGACGTGATGCTGGAACAGCCCTGCGCCACGATCGAGGATTGCGCGCGGGTGCGCGCGGCGACCGGGCTGCCGATGAAGCTGGATGAAAGCGCCCATGACACCGCCAGCCTGCTGGCGGGACATGCGCAGGGCTGCATGGATGCGGTGGCAATCAAGCTGAGCAAATTCGGCGGTCTGTCGGCATCGCGTCGCGCGCGCGATCTATGCCTGCATCTGGGCGCAAAGATGTGTATTGAGGACACCTGGGGCTCGGACATCACCACGGCCGCCTTGTTGCATCTTGGGGCGGCAACCGATCCGGGCCGGTTGATGAATGTCTGCGACCTGTCGGGCTATGTCGCGCCGAGGCTTGCCCCCGAAGGGCCGGTGCGAATGGCCGGGCGCATTGCCCCGCCCGCGGGCATCGGCCTGGGGGTGACGCCGGACCGGGCGGCGCTAGGTGAACCGGATATGATTTTGGACTAAGGAGGCCACCATGCTTACGAAACTCAGCCAGGCCGACTGGATCGAACGCGCAAAGGCCGTATTGCCGGGCGGGGGGTTTGGCAATTTCGACCCTTCGAAATTCATTCGCGAGGGCAAGGGCAGTCGCGTCTGGGACGAGGATGGCACCGAATATGTCGATTTCCTGATCGGGTCCGGCCCGATGTTGTTGGGGCATGGGCACGAGGAGGTCATGGAGGCCGTTCTGGAACAATTGCCCAAGGGCATGACGTTTTTTGCCAACAACGCCAAGGGGGTGGAGCTGGCCGAGGAAATCTGTTCCGCCGTTGCCTGCGCCGATCAGGTGCGGTACGTGTCCTCGGGTGGCGAGGCGGACATGTATGCGATCCGGCTGGCGCGCGCCTTTACGGGTCGCGACCGGATCGTGAAGTTCGAAGGCGGCTATCACGGCATGAGCGCCGAGGCGCAGATGAGCCTGGCGCCGACGCGGCTGGTGAATTTTCCGCAGGCGGTGCCGGACAGCGCCGGTATCCCCGAAAGCGTGCGCGCCGAGATGCTGATCGCGCCGTTCAATGACCCGGACTATATCCGCTCGCTTTTGGCCGAGCATGGGGAACAAGTGGCGGCGATCATCGTCGAGCCGTTGCAGCGCATCATCCCGCCCGCGCCGGGGTTCCTGCAATTGCTGCGCACGGAGGCCGACAAATATGGCATCGTGCTGATCTTCGACGAGGTGGTGACCGGGTTCCGGTTCTCGTATGGCGGCGCGCAGGAGCTATACGGTGTGACCCCGGATATCGCCACGCTGGGCAAGATCATCGGCGGCGGCTTCCCGTTGGCCGCGATTGCAGGGCGGGCCGATATCATGGCGCATTTCGACAAGGCCACAGTAGGGGCCGAGAAATGGCTGATGCAGCTGGGCACGCTGTCGGGCAACCCGGTTGCGGCGGCGGCGGGTCTCAAGACGATGGAGGTGCTGCGCCGCGAGGGGCAGTATGACAGGTTGCGCGCGAACGGGCGGCGGCTGATGGAGATGGCGGCGGCCGCGCTGGAGGCCCACGGCATCGCGCACCGGATCGTGGGTGACCCGACCCTGTTCGAGATCGTGTTCACGGGCGGAGAGGTTCGCGACTATCGCGACGTTATGGCGGCGAATGCGGGCAGAGCGACGGTATTCAACGCGGTTCTGATGCAGAACGGCATGTTCAAGTCGGCCGGAAAGACCTATCCGTCGCTGGCCCTGACCGAAGCGGATTTCGAGCTGTGCGAAGTGGCCTATGCCAAGGCTGCCGAGGCGATTGCCAAAGCGTGAAGGCGATCAGATCACGTCGGCCAGAACGAGGCGGATGATATCCTCGCGCCGGATGCCGCGCGCTTCCAGCTCGGCATCGGACATGGCGTAATAGGCGTCGATCTGGCGGACCTTGGAATTCGCCTCGCCGATGCGCATCAAGGCATTCCAGATGCCGACAAAGATGTCGCCCAGAATCGAGGCCAGTGCGGGCAGGCTGGTGGCGTTGGCCGAGGAATGCGCCATGGCGGGTCGTCCTTTCGAAAGAATTCCGGTTTGGTGACCTAAGCCAGTTTGCCCGGATTCGATAGGGACGGAATGGAATGGCAGATGTGCGTTTGGTGCAAATCTGTGTTTTCGATGCCTGTTTTCGCTCCGCCCCGGCCGGCAGGGACTCGTTGACAAAAACGTGATCTGAAGATACATATTAAAATTGCAATGTATTGAAGTTGCGGGTTTTTGTCGCGTGAAACCGGCGTGGCGAAAGCAGGGGGGAAATAAAATGATCAAGCTGTCGCATGTTGTTGCGACGCTGGGGATGTGCGCGGGTATGGCCGTGGCAGAACCAAGCGTGGAACGTGGCGAATATCTGGTTCAGGGGCCGATGGGCTGTGGCAACTGTCACACGCCATTCGGAGAGCAGGGGCTGGATTTCAGCCGCGATCTGGCCGGGCGTGTTGTCGAAGAGACCGAGCATTTCACGGCGATCTCGGCCAATATCACACCCGCCGGGCGGGTTGCGGACTGGAGCGACGAGGAGTTGGGTCGCGCCATTCGCGAGTGTCTGCGCCCTGACGGGTCGCTGATCGGGCCGCCGATGCCCTGTGCCGTCTATCGCGGGATCGGCGATGACGATCTGGCGTCCATCGTGATGTACCTGCGCACGGTAAACCCGGTCGATCACGACGCGGGCAAGTCCACCTACAATATCCCGCTGCCACCTGCTTATGGACCGCCGGTCGAAAGCGTGACCGCGCCAAACCGTGCGGCGACGGCAGAGTATGGGGAATACCTGGCATGGGCGGTTGCCCATTGCGTCGAGTGCCACTCGCCGATCGGCCCGGAAGGCCCGGTCATGGATGCCGGAAATCTTGGGATCGGGACCTATGAGTTCATCGGACCATGGGGCAGCGTCACGGCACCCAACATCACCAGCCATGCCGACGGGCTGGCGGGCTATTCGGATGACGAGATCAAGACGATGGTCACACAGGGCGTCCGACCGGACGGCAGCGCCATGGTGCCGCCCATGCCCTATCCTTATTTTGCCCGGATGAACGATACGGATCTGGATGCGCTGGTGGCCTATTTGCGGGTCATGCCGCCCTTGCCGGACCCATGAGAACCCGCGGATTCAGGCCTTGAAGGCGTCGTCGACCGGAACCTGCAACCCGGTCACGATGCCGTTGGTCTGCATCGCCATGCCGATGACGGCAAGCAACTCGCCATACTGTTCGGGGGTCATGCCCTTGGTCTTTGCCGCCGCCGTGTGGGAATGGACGCAATATTCGCAGCCATTGGCGGTCGAGACCGCGACATAGATCATTTCCTTGACCAGCGGGTCCAGCGACCCCGGCCCCATGACCTGTTTCAACCGGTCCCAGGTGGCTTGCAGCAGTGCCGGGTCATGCGCCAGCGCGCGCCAGAAGTTGTTGACGTAATCGGTGTTGCGGGTCTTGCGGATATCATCGAAAACGGCCAGCGCCTCGGCGCTGGCCTCTTCGTCCGACAACAGGCGAACGGTTGCCATGGGTTACACGAGCGCCAGAATACGCGCCGGGCCGCCAGAGCCGCCGCGATGGGTGGGCGCGCCCACGATCAGGGTGGCGCCACTGGCGGGCACTTTCGCGAGGTTGGCCATGTTCTCGATGCCATAGCGGTTGGTCGGCAGCCATGCGTAATGGGTGGCGAAATCGGCCGATGGCCCATGATCCAGCGACAGCGTGTCGACGCCCATCGCCACTGCGCCGGTTTCCTCGATCAGCATTTGCGCGGCTTCGACGTGGAAACCGGGGAAGTGCATCTTGCCTTCGTCATCGGCGTTGCGGTATTCCGGGCCGCCGGTTTTGCCTTCCCAACCGGAATGCATCGCCACGCAGGCGCCATCCGGGATCGGACCGTTGGTGCTGATCCAGGCTTTGATGTCGTCCGGTGTCACCTGCGCATCGGCGTCCTGCGCGGCCTTTTCGTGGATGTGCACCACGCAAAGCGGGCAGACCAGGTTCGACACGGGGATTTCGTCGATCGACTGGCCGTCCGCCGAGAAATGCAGCGGCGCGTCGATATGGGTGCCGGTGTGTTCGTTGACCGCAAGATTGAACAGGTTGAACCCGTGTTCCTTGAAGTTGAAGGCCTGCGTCGCTTCGATGCCGGGCGTGCCGAAATAGGTCGGGAAGTCGGCGTCGTATACATGCGTCATGTCGACGACGTCACTGTGGCTCATCGCGCGGACCGGGCTTGCGGTGGCGGTTCCCAGCGCCGCGCCGGCTGTTGCCACGGCACCGGCCTTGAAGAAGGATCGCCGCGACAGCATCCGGTCCTTGACGGCGTTCATCACACAAATATCGCACATTTCATTGCTCCCTGTTGAGTTTGCTGCTGCGACAAGCCGGAGTCACCTGCCCCGGCGTGAGCTTAGCACATTTTCCACAAAGTCAATGTTTTACAGAGGGGGGGGGTCAGGTGTCGGCGGCGCGAGCCTGCTGAAAAAACCGCGCGATGCTTTCCGCATAGCCTTGTTGATGCACAGGTTGGCTGAGCGAGGTCAGGGCCTTGTCGCATAAGGTCTGACCGATCAGGGGACGCATTTCCTCGGCCAGGGCGATGACAAAACCCTTGTCCATTTCCGGGTGCTGCTGGGTGGTATAGATGTGCGTACCGATGAAGAAGCCCGAGCTTTCGCAGGCATCCGATGCGGTCATGTTGCAGGCGCCGGGCGGCAGTTGCGTGACCTGTTCCTGATGGCAGCCATATAGGTTGATGTCCTCGGGCAGCTCCTTTGCCCAGTCCGGGCGGGTGAGCAGGCGGTTCCGGGTCACGCCATAGACCCAGCCGGCGGGATTGAACCCTACCTTGCCGCCCAGAGCCACCGCGATGGCCTGATGCCCGAAACAGGCGCCAAAGAGGGGCTGGCGTCGGTCATGCATGTCACGGATCAGTGTGAGCAGCCTGCCGACCCAATCCTCGCTATCGCGCACCGAGGCGGGACTGCCGGTGATCAATGCCCCGTCGAACCGGGTGATGTCGTCGGGAAAGATGCCGTCCTTGACCGAAAAGACCTCGACCGTCCAGTCCGGGCGGGCGAGATGGACCAGACGTGCGAACGTCTCGCCGTCTTTCGGATGCGCCTGCGCGAAATCGCTTTCATCCGTGTTGGTCATCAAGATTGCCAGATGCATGCCTGTTGGTCCCGAACCTGTCTGTTGCCCCTTCTATGCAGGCTGCATCCCAAGGGGGCCAGCGAAAAATCCGGGTCTTGGCACCAGGTGCAGCCGGTTGCACCGTGGCCGGTTCGACGCTGCGTCGGTTTCCGGAATGCGGCTTGATCCGGGATCGCCAAAGACGCACTCTTTTTCGAAATGGAGATCCCCTGCCTATCCCGCACAACGGTTTTGCCGTCCTTGCGCCGGATCGTTGGCAGGCAACAGGAGGAGTGGCCGGATGTCCGAGGCCGTCGAATACGAACGTGTTGGGGAAATCGCGGTTCTGGGGGCCGACAACCCGCCGGTGAACGCGCTGGGCGTGGATGTGCGCCGGGGTCTTCTGGCCGGGATTGAACGTGCCGAGTCAGACGGGGCCAGGGCGGTTCTGATCTATGGCAAGGGGCGCACCTATTTTGCGGGGGCGGATATTCGCGAGTTCGGCAAGCCGCCGCAGGACCCGTGGTTGCCCGAGCTGTGCGCGCGGATCGAGGCATCGCCCTTGTTGGTGGTGTCCGCGATCCACGGTACGGCGCTGGGCGGTGGGCTGGAGGTGGCGCTGTCGACCCATTACCGGATTGCCGTTCCCTCGGCCAAGGTGGGCTTGCCCGAAGTGCATCTGGGCATATTGCCCGGCGCGGGCGGCACCCAGCGCCTGCCGCGTGTGGCGGGGGTCGAAGCGGCCCTGGACATGATCACGACGGGCCGGCATGTCCCCGCGACCGAGGCGCTGGAACTGGGGGTGATCGACAAGGTCGAGGACGGAGACCCGCGTGAAGTCGGGCTGGCCTATGCACAGGCATTGCTGGATGCCGGCGCGCCGCGCCGCGCGGTGTGTGACATGCCGGCACCATCGCCGGTCGATTTCGATGCGGTTTACCAGCAGGTCCTGAAGAAGGGGCGCGGGCAGCTGTCCCCGGCCACTGCGGTGCGGGCGGTTCAGGCGGCCTGTGAGGCGGACAGTTTCGAGGCGGGCATGAAGCGGGAACGTGAGTTGTTCAGCGAGCTGATGAACTCGGACCAGCGCGAGGGGCTGATCCACGCCTTTTTTGCCGAGCGCGCGGTGGGCAAGCTGCCGGAGCTCAAGGGGGTCGAGCCGCGCATGTTGCACGAGATCGGCGTGATCGGCGGCGGCACCATGGGGGCAGGGATCGCCACTGCGGCACTGCTGTCGGGCCTGCCGGTGGTGATGCTGGAGATGTCGGCAGAGGCCGCCCATGCCGCCAAGGGCCGTATCGAGGCCAATCTTTCGGGCGCGCTGAAGCGGGGCAAGCTGAGCCAGGAGAAGTTCGAACATCTGTTGCAGGACGCTTTGACGCTGGCGACGGATTACGACGCTTTGAGCAATGTCGATCTGGTGATCGAGGCGGTTTTCGAGGACATGGAGGTCAAGAAACAGGTCTTCACCCGGCTTGATGCGGTCTGCAGGCAGGGTGCGGTTCTGGCCTCGAACACCTCGTATCTGGATATCAACGAAATCGCAGCGATGACCAAGCGGCCCGGCGATGTGATCGGGTTGCATTTCTTTTCTCCCGCCCATGTCATGAAGCTGTTGGAGGTGGTGGTCGCCGACAAGACCGCTCGGGACGTGGCGGCAACAGGATTTGCGCTGGGCAAGCGGCTGGGCAAGGTGTCGGTGCGCGCGGGTGTTTGCGACGGGTTCATAGGCAACCGTATCCTGAGCACCTATCGCGCCTGCGCCGATCATATGATCCTGGACGGGGCCAGCCCCTATCAGATCGACAAGGCGCTGACCGATTTCGGCTTTGCCATGGGACCCTTCGCGGTGGCCGATCTGGCCGGGCTGGACATCGGCTGGGCCGTGCGCAAGCGCAAGCGGGCCGAGGGGATGGACCCGCGTGCGCGTGACAGTTCCTACGCCGACAAGCTGTGCGAGGCGGGGCATTTCGGGCAGAAGACCGGCAAGGGATATTATGTTTACGAGGCCGGCAGACGGGGCGGCGTGCCCAACCCGGATGTGCCGCCGCTGATTGAGGCGGAACGTGCCGCGCAGGGGATCACCCCGCGTGAGTTCAGCGACGCTGAGATTGTCCGCCGTTACATGGCGGCGATGGTCAACGAGGCGGCCAAGGTCGTGGGCGAGGGCATTGCGCGCCGCCCGCTCGATGTGGATGTGACGCTGCTCTATGGTTATGGCTTCCCGCGTTATCGCGGCGGTCCGTTGAAATGGGCCGACCTGCAGGGGCTGCCCGAGCTTTTGACCGATATCCGGCGCTATGCCCAGGAGGATGCCTTTTTCTGGCAACCCGCGCCGCTTTTGGAACAACTGGTGGCCGAGGGCCGCACATTCGATGATCTGAACAAGGAAGCTCAGTGATGAAACAAGCCGTAATCGTATCGACCGCCCGGACCGGGCTGGCCAAGTCCTTTCGAGGGTCGTTCAACATCACCCACGGCGCCACGATGGGTGGTCATGCCGTTGAGGCGGCTGTCGGGCGCGCCGGGCTGGAGGGTTCGGAAATCGAGGATTGCATCATCGGCTGCGGCTTTCCCGAAGGCGAGACCGGCAACAACATCGCGCGGCAGATCGCGATCCGGGCAGGACTGCCGGTGACGGCCTCGGGGATGACAGTGAACCGGTTCTGTTCGTCGGGGCTGCAGACCGTGGCGCTGGCGGCGCAGGCGATCACCGAGGGCGGCTCGGGGCCGATGGTGGCGGGCGGCGTCGAAAGCATCTCGATGGTGCAGCCCAAGATCCGCCCGGTGCCCGAGGCCTGGATTGCCGAGCACAAACCCGCGATCTATATGGCGATGATCGAGACCGCGGATATCGTGGCGGATCGCTATGGCGTCAGCCGCGAGTATCAGGACGAATACTCCCTGCAAAGCCAGCAGCGTATTGCCGCCGCGCAAGCCGCGGGCAAGTTCTCCGACGAGATCGTGCCGATGACCACGACGATGGCGGTCAAGGACAAGGACAGCGGCGAGGTGTCCATGCGCGAGGTCACGGTCGACCGTGACGAGTGCAACCGCCCCAACACGACGCTGGAGGGGTTGGCCAGCCTGGAACCGGTGCGGGGGCCGGGCAACTTTATCACCGCCGGTAACGCCTCGCAGCTCAGCGACGGGGCGGCAGCGGTTGTTCTGATGGAAGCCAGGGAAGCCGAGAGGCGCGGGCTGGAGCCCCTGGGCGCGTTCAAGGGATTTGCCGTGGCGGGGTGTGAGCCCGACGAGATGGGCATTGGCCCGGTTTTTGCGGTGCCGCGCCTGCTGGAACGGCACGGGTTGAAGATCGACGATATCGACCTGTGGGAGCTGAACGAGGCCTTTGCCAGCCAGTGTCTTTACAGCCGCGACCGGCTGGGCATCGATCCCGAGAAATACAACGTCAATGGGGGCTCGATCGCCATTGGTCACCCCTTTGGCATGACCGGGGCGCGGATGACCGGGCATATCCTGCTGGAAGGCAAGCGGCGCGGCGCCAAGTTGGGTGTCGTGACCATGTGTATCGGCGGCGGCATGGGAGCGGCCGGGTTGTTCGAGATATTCTGAAGCGGAGCGGCAACGGCACGGCCCGCCGAGGGCCGGGCGGCATCGCCGGAATGGGCGTCGCAGGAGGAGAGCGGGGATGGATCTGAACTATACCGATGAGGAACAGGCCTTTCGCGCCGAGGTGCGTGCCTTTCTGGCCGAAAAGTTGCCGCCAGAAATTTCGGCCAAGGTGCGTGCGGGAGAGAGCCTGGGCAAGGAAGGTCATGACTGGTGGCATGCGACGCTGAACGAGAAGGGGTGGCTGAACTTCAACTGGCCCGTGGAATTTGGCGGAGCGGAATGGAACGCGGTGCAACGCCATGTTTTCGAGGAAGAATGCGCAGCAGCCTATGCGCCGCGCATCGTGCCCTTTGGTCTGTCGATGCTGGGGCCGGTGCTGCAGAAATTCGGATCGAAGGCGCAGCAGGACTATTTCCTGCCGCGTATCCTGAATGGTGAGCATTGGTGGTGTCAGGGGTATTCCGAGCCGGGGGCGGGGTCGGATCTGGCCTCGCTCAGGACCCGCGCGGTGCGCGACGGCGATCATTACGTGGTCAACGGGCAGAAAACCTGGACGACGCTTGGGCAATATGCCAACTGGATCTTCTGCCTTGTGCGCACCGATCCCGAGGCCAAACAACAGGAGGGGATCTCGTTCCTGCTGATCGACATGGCGACGCCGGGGATCGAAGTGCGGCCCATCGTGCTGCTGGATGGGTCTCCGGAAGTGAACGAAGTGTTTTTCGATGATGTCCGGGTGCCGGTGGGAAACCTTGTGGGGGAAGAGAACAAGGGCTGGACCTATGCCAAGTACCTGCTGACGCATGAGCGCACCAATATCGCAGGCGTGGGTTTCAGTCAGGCGGGGCTGGATGCGGTCAAGCGCATCGCGCGTCAGGAATGTGCGGGCGGGCGTCCGCTGATCGAAAATCCGCATTTTGCCGCCCGGCTGGCGCGGGTCGAGATCGACCTGATGGCGATGGCGACGACCAATATGCGGATCATCAGCCGGGCGGCTGCAGGGCAGGCACCGGGGGTCGAAAGCTCGATGCTTAAGGTGAAAGGGACGGTCATCCGGCAGGAGATCAATGACCTGACCCGCCGCGCGGTGGGGCCATATGCGATGCCCTTCCCGTCGGAGGCGGTGGCGGGTGCCAACGATCCCGTGGGGCCGGATTATGCCGGGCCGGTGGCGGCGCAGTATTTCAACAACCGCAAGCTGTCGATCTTTGGCGGCTCGAACGAGATACAGCGCGGGATCATCGCCAAGGTCAAGATGGGGGGCTGAGCGTCATGGATTTCAACCTGACACAAGAACGGCGGATGCTGCAGGAGACGATGCGGCGGTATCTGTCGGACAAGTACACCACTGCCACCCGCAACCGGATCATTGACAGCGACGCAGGCATGAGCGCGGAGGTCTGGGCCGGACTGGCGGAACTGGGCGTGATCGGTGCGCTGTTTTCCGAGGCAGAGGGCGGCTTTGGCGGTGCTGGATTTGATATCGCTACCGTGTTCGAAGAGCTGGGCCGCGCCGGGGTGGTCGAGCCGGTGCTGGATACCGCCCTGCTGGGTGGCGGGCTGATCGCGGCGCTGGGCAACGACGAACAGAAGGCGCTGTTGAGGGATGTCATCGCGGGCGGGCTGCATCTGGCTTTGGCACATGGCGAACCGTCCAGCCGCTATGATCTGAGCCGGGTCGAGACCTTGGCCCGGGAGGATGGTGACGATGTGGTTCTCAGTGGCCGCAAGGCCGTCGCGATCAATGCCGAGACTGCCGGGTATATGATCGTTTCCGCACGCGAAAGCGGTGGGTTCTTCGATCTGGACGGGATATCGTTGTTCCTGGTGCCCGCCGGGACCAAGGGTTTGAGCCTGACCGGCTACCCGATGTTCGCGGGTGGTCGCGCCGCCGATGTGACGCTGGACGATGTGCGTCTGCCGCGTACAGCGCGTCTGGGTGCCGCGGGGCAGGGGTGGGCGCCGCTGGTGCGGGCCGTGGCCTCGGCCAATGTGGCACTGGCTGCTGAAACGCTGGGCGCGATGGAAACGGCTGTAGATCTGACGCGGCAATATCTGTTGACGCGGCACCAGTTCGGTCGACCCATCGGGACGTTTCAGGCGTTGCAGCATCGCTTTGCCGACATGCTGATCGAGCTGGAGCAGGCGCGCTCGGCCGTCATCAATGCGGCGGGGCATCTGGTGGCCGAAGATCGCGACCGCCAGGTTGCCGCCGCGCGCAATCTGATTTCCCGTGTCGGGCGACTGGTGGCCGAAGAGACCATCCAGATGCACGGGGGCATCGCAATGACGCAGGAATACGAGCTGGCCCATATCGCCAAGCGCATTGTCATGGCCGATCACCGGTTTGGCGACGAGGATTATCATCTGGAGCGGTTCATTGCACTCAGCGCGGCATGACGGAGGGCGCCTGAACGTCAGGCGTTCGGGATGCCAGAACGCAATCGGGTTCGAGATTGATCTGAGCGATGCGGAAGGTCATGCGCGGTGCCATCTGGATATCCGACCTGACCACCTGAACAGTCAGAACGTCCTGCATGGCGGGATCATCGCCATGCTGCTGGACGTGGCCTGCGGCAACACGGCCTCGGCCTGGTTCGACCGGGCGGAGCATCCGATGGTACTGACCATTTCGTTGAACACCAGCTATGTCGCAGCCGTGAACCATGGGCGGGTGACGGCGGTTGGGCGGCCTGCGGGTGGTGGGCGTAAGCTGGCCTATGTCAATGGCGAGTTGCGTTGCGAGGATGGGCAACTGATCGCAACCGCGCAGGGGGTGTTCAAGCGTCACGCGCTGGCCAAGTGACGGTGAGCGCATTGCCGAAGGGGGCAGACAGCGATGGAAAAATGGCACGATTTTCCCGACGCGCAGGCGAAGCAGCGCCCGGACGCCCCCGCATTCGAAGATAATGGCGGCGCGTTCTGGACCTATCGGCAGCTGGATGACGCCATCGCCGATGCGGCGGAGTTGCTGAAGGATCGCAAGGTCAGGCCCAACGACCGGGTGATGATCCTGGCCGAAAACTGTTGCGCGGCGGTGGCGGCGTTGTTTGCCTGTTCACGGGTCGGGGCCTGTGCGGTCCCGATCAATGCGCGGCAGACCGATTCGGAAGTGCAGCGGGTGGTGGAGCATGCGCGCCCGGCCGTCACGCTCATGACTTCGGCGGCGTCCCCGGACGCGATGAGCCACGCCAACCGATTGGGGGCGCAGGCGGTGACAGGGGCGTTCGGGACCCTGCACGTGACAAACCAGTTCCCAGGCCAGCCCGATGCGGAGCTTGAGGGCGTGGCGACCATGCTGTTCACGACCGGTACCACCGGCGTGCCAAAGGGCGTGATGCTGACCCATGACAACCTGCTGTTTGCCGGTCGGACGGCGGCCCGGTTTCGGGGCATGACCGAAAGGGACATTGTTTATGGCGTGCTGCCTTTGACGCATGTATTCGGTCTGGCCTCGGTGGTCACTGCGGCGACTCTGGCCGGGGCGTTGGTGCGGCTGGAGGCGCGGTTCACGGCGGCCCGGACCTATGAGGTGCTCAATTCGGGGATCACACAGTTTTCCGCCGTACCGCAGATGCATGCGTTGCTGATGCAATATGCAAAGGAACAGGGTTTCGACCATCTGCCCCGCAACACGCTGCAATATGTCTCGTCCGGTGCGGCTCCGCTGGACCCGGCGTGGAAGCGCAAGGCCGAGGCGTTTTACGGGGTTGCGATCCAGAACGGCTATGGGTTGACCGAAAGCACGGCGGCGGTGTGTGCCTCGCGTAACGAAATCGGCGATCCGGATATCTCGGTCGGCCCGCCGCTGGCCGGGATCGAGGTGCGGCTGGACGAAGCCGCTGCAGGCGCCAGAGACGGTGTGGGCGAAGTTCTGACGCGCGGACCAAATGTGATGAAGGGATATTTTCGCAATCCCGAGGCAACAGAGGCTGTGCTGGAGGATGGGTGGCTGCGGACGGGCGATCTGGGGGTTCTCGACGACCGGGGGCATCTGCACATAGTGGGACGGTGCAAGGAGCTGATCATTCATGGCGGGTTCAACGTCTATCCACCCGAGGTCGAGGCGGCGCTGAACGATCACCCCAGGGTCATTCAGTCCGCCGTGGTGGGCCGCGTCGTGGAGGGCGACGAAATGGTGGTGGCCTTTGTACAGGTCGCGCCAGGGGATGCCCCGACACCGGAAGAATTGCTGACTTTCGCGGCAGGCCGACTGGCGGGATACAAGTGTCCGTCTCAGATCGTCATCACGGAGGCCCTGCCGGCGGCCCCGACCGGAAAGATCCTCAAATACAAACTGCTGGACGTCTTCGCGGATCGACTGAGCTGAGGCCAAAGTGACGGATGCTGCCAAGCCGACTTGAGCTTGACCCTACGCCGCTCTGCAACTCATCTGAACGGATGCCACAATGACAACAAGATCAGTTGGCAAACCATCCATAACGTGAACTTCGGCCGTGGGATGGAAACGCAACATGAAGCGAAATTTCATTGGATATATTGTCGGGATGATCGTTTCGACCACGCCTGTTTTTGCTCAAGAAACTGAAGTCGACGAGCTTTGCGTGGATTACTTTGGCGTCGGCGCCCTCGTTGAGGAAACGTGCCGTCCCTTGTCGGGGCCAAAACGAAAAATCGGACCATCTGAATTGAATTCGGCGCTGTCGGATGGTGTCGCCAACCTCAGGATTGTCTCAGACGACAACCCTGAAGAACCCTACGATCTTGCGCCGCTTTCGAGCGCAGGAAGCGTACATAGTCTTGAGCTTTTTCGCGTTGGTCCGGTCGATCTAACGCCGCTTCAGGACATGAAAGGTTTACTTCGCCTTGACCTGTCAGCCGATGCGGCGGTTGCTTTGGACCAATTGACAACCGAGCTGCCGGAACTGGCAGAACTCAGAATCTATGCCCCACGCCGCACAATCGACCTAGGCGCGTTGTCCAACATGCCCGCATTGCGGGTATTGTATGTCAAGGCAGCTGCGATCACCGGACAACAAAATCTGAGCGATCTCACCCGGCTTGAGCGCGCGACTTTCGAACTCGCGGAAAACACGGAATTCTCTTCACTTGCTGAGCTTGACCAACTGAAGTGGCTCGAAATCTCCGGCACGCTCGGTCGCACAGTGCTGCATGATATCGAATTCGTTGCGCCACTTCGTTCACTGACGCATCTCGATCTGTCTACCAACGATATCGAAGATTTGCGCCCGCTTTCAGGGCTGGAAGACCTCAAACTTTTGATTTTAAGCTACAATAAAGAGCTGTCCGATATCAGCCCACTTTCAAGTCTGACGGGTTTGACCGTACTTCAACTTCGAGATACGCAAGTGTCTGATCTCGGTGCTTTGCGAAATATGAGCAAACTCGGTGTTCTTTGGCTGGACCGCACACCAGTGTCAGATATCAGCGCTCTTGCAGGTTTGAAGAGCTTGTCTGGCTTGGAGCTTAGCCGTACGCAAGTGACCGATATTGCCCCGCTGAGCCAGTTGCCTCTTCGTCATCTTAGTTTGCGGGGCACAGATGTAACCGATTTCTCAGCAGTTCCGGCAGGAGTTAAGCTCAAAAAGTGAGAAACGAGACATCGCTGTCGAGATTGGTCGCGTGCAGGAACCAGTTCTTTTATGGCATTCATTGGGTTGAGTTCGTCGACGCAACCATTGGCGCGAATGCAGCGAACGACAGGCTTGTCCGCATCTTTCCAGTCCGGTTCCGGCGCAGTGAATGACGGTAACGGAAACGGCGGCGGCTCGTGTCCGCCAATGACCGGTTCGGGGACTCCTGTGGGCTGGCGAACTGTTGGCACTGCAGACGTGCAGTCCGGTAGCGACTTTCTGCGTTCGAACACGCGGTACCTGCACGTCTCTCCTTCGTCCGCTTGGGCGAATTCCGGTCAGGACTGCTTGACGCTTGGGGTAGAATTGCCAGACGTTCCCGCCTTGGCTCGGCGCCCGGCCTCACCGGGCGACATTTCTCGCAAGAGGGACTGCGACGTGCGGGAGCGCTCCGGGTTCCCGTGATCCTTCGAATTAGGCCCCGACGCCCTCGGCGGCCGCGCGGATGGCGCGGATGTTGGTGCCGTAGACCTCAGGGGCCGAAACCGAGCCGCCCTTGAACACCGCCGATCCGGCGACCAGAACGTCGGCCCCGGCCTGTGCCACCAGCGGTGCGGTCTTCGGGTCGACGCCGCCGTCTATCTCGATATGAACCGGGCGGTCGCCGATCATTTCTCGCAGGCGGCGGATCTTGGTCGTCATGTCGATGAATTTCTGCCCGCCGAAGCCGGGATTTACGGTCATTACGCAGATCAGATCGGTGAGATCCAGCAGGTGTTCGACCGCGTCTGCCGGAGTGCCCGGGTTCAGCGCCACGCCCGCTTTCATGCCTGCGCCACGGATGGCCTGGAGGGTGCGGTGGGTGTGCGGCCCGGCCTCGACATGGGCGGTCAGCACGTCTGCCCCGGCATCGGCATAGGCCTGGATGTAAGGATCGACCGGTGAGATCATCAGGTGCACATCCATCACCGTTTTCACATGCGGGCGGAACGCCTTGACCGCGGGTGGGCCGAAAGTCAGGTTCGGAACGAAATGGCCGTCCATCACGTCGACGTGGACCCAATCGGCCCCCTGCGCCTCGATAGCCTGAATTTCCTGTCCGAAATTGGCGAAATCGGCGGAGAGGATCGACGGGGCGATCTTGATCTTGCGGTCAAAGCTCATCGGAGACCTCGTGAGTGGTAAGAGTCGCAGCGCATATACAAGCGATCAGGCGCGAGGGATAGACCTTGTCCGAAATCACCGACCGCGACGCGATTGCGTGGAGCCTGCGGCAAGAGTAAGGATGGATCATCCCCGTGGTTTCGCGAGGCTGGCAGGAGGTGTGGGTCAGATGGATTACATTGAATGAGCAGCGGGCTGTCGCATGTGACATTCATCGTGTCCGACCTCGACCGGATGCAGGAAATTCTGGAAACTGTGTTCGAGGCGCGCTGCGTCTATGACAGCGGCGAGGCGCAGTTTTCGCTGGCGGAAGAGCGGTTTTTTCTGATCGGGGACGTCTGGGTCGCGATCATGAAGGGCGATCCGTTGCCCGAGCGCAGCTATAACCACGTGGCCTTTGCCATTGCCGAGGACCAGTTCGAGGAGCGCCGCAGGCGGATCGAGGCGCTGGGGCTGGACCTGCGCCCGCCGCGCCCCCGTGTCGAGGGCGAGGGGCGGTCGCTGTATTTCCACGGGCCGGACAATCATCTGTTCGAATTGCACACCGGCACGTTGCAGGAGCGGCTGCAACGGTATGCCAAGGGGAGGGAGGCCGGAGCATGACCGGATTTGTTTTTGCGGTGGTCCTGCTGGCGGCGCTGCTGCATGCGACATGGAACGCGCTGGTCAAGGGGGGAGCGGACAAGACCGCCAGCATGGCGGCGGTGGTCATGGGGCAGGGGGTGTTCGGCCTGTTGCTGCTGCCCTTTGCCGCGCCCATCGACTGGAGCTGCTGGCCTTATCTGCTGGCCGGGGTGGCATTGCATCTGGGATATCAGTTGTTTCTGATCCAGGCCTACAAGATCGGTGATCTGACACAGGTCTATCCGATTGCCCGCGGGGCCTCGCCGCTGCTGGTGGCGCTGGGAACGGCGTTGTTTTTCGGAGCGGTTTTCAGCCAGGCCGAGCTTGCCGCGATGGCGATGATTTCGATCGGTATCGCCTCGATCGCGCTGGTGCGGCGGCAGGACGGAAATTTCAACATGCGGGCTGCAGGGCTGGCGCTGGTCACCGGGTTGTTCATCGCCTCGTATTCCATTGTCGACGGGCAGGGCGCGCGGATTGCGGGCACTGCGCTGGGCTTTTTCGGTACCCTGACAGTGGCGAATGCGGTCGGGTTTGTGGTGGTCGCCCGCGTGGCGCGGCCCGGTCTTCTGAGGCGTGCGCGCAAAATCTGGCGCCTGGCCGCCTTTGGCGGGGCGGCTTCGTTCACGGCCTACGTTCTGGTGGTCTGGGCCTTCACGCAGGCGCCGATTGCATTGGTAACGGCGCTGCGTGAGACATCGATCATCTTTGCGCTGGTTCTGGGGGTGACGTTCCTGAACGAAAAGCTGGACCTGAAGAAAGTGCTGTCGACGGCGCTGACATTGTCGGGCGCGATCCTGTTGCGCATCAGCCGGATATGATGGCGTCAGGCGGGAAACGTCTGCACTCAGCCTGAGAGGGGAAAGCGTTTGATCAGGCGAAACAACCCGTCCTCGGTCTCGCCGACCAGAGCGATGTCCCGGAGGCGGAATGGGCTGGGCAGCACCGACCCGATCCGGCTTTGCAATTCGGCCTGAACCGGAGAGAGCAGCGCCTTGGGCAGTTTCCCCGTGAGTGTGATATGAAACCGGAATGCGCCCATTACATACGGATAGCCCCAGGTTTCGAGGTTTGCTTGCAGCGCGGGTTTTAGGCCTTCGCCGCGCCTTTGGCGTTCGGCTCCGTCAAGGGGCGCGCGAAAGCGGTCGAGGTCGCGCACGCAGGCAGCGGCGAGAGCGTTCAGATCAGCGGTGTCCCCAACCGGGCACAGGGCCAGAAAGCGGCCCATCCGCACAAGTTCCAACCCTTGTGCACTGACCGTGGGTCGGGTTGCCGCGAAATGGGCGCAAGCCTCCTTCAACTCGGATGTGCTCTGGGGTGACGCCAGTCGAAACGGGGGTTTCAGCGTCGCGTGAAGCCCGTATTTACGCGGAGTTTCTGTGATATCGGCGATATCGATGCCGTCCAGGTACGGATGTGCGACATGCGCTCCGCTCGTGATGTCCCGGCCGAGCCAGGCGGTGGCGGCGCTGGACCATTCCTCGCCCGAGGGTGGCAGGTAGTAGATTGCGTAGCGACTGAATGTCATGCCGCGTCCTTGTCAGGTGCGATAGAACATATACCTGCCCGGTGCGATGGTCGTGGGGCCTGTGATCTGATCGAACCCGACCAGAGGTTGCCCCGAGATCAGCAGGCCGCCGGGGACCATCACTTGCGCGATCAGTGGGCTGAGGCGGGCGGCCTCGGCCACGTCGTCCTGTTTGATGCCCATGCCGAAATCGTAATGGGCCAACGCGATCCGCCGACCTTCGGTGACGAGGCGCTGCAGCATCGGTTCGGCCTCGCCCTGCAGGAAATCCTGTTCCGGCGGCACGCAGGAGGGGTGGCACTGCAGCACCCGGTCCATCACCCAGATCCGGCGGTCGGGCAGGATTTCGCGCAGGTGATCATAGGTGCGCCCGTTCCCCAGCCCCATGTCCAGAACGTCGCCCTCAAGATCGCGGATCTGCCCTGCGGCCCAGTTCAACCCGTCGCGCTGGGCGGTCAGACGGCGCAGCATGGAATCCAGTCGGCTCATCAAGGTCTCCTTGGCGTTTCAGTCGCGTGGCGCGGTCCAGATCCGGACCGGTCCCTGCATCAGGCGTTCGATCAGGCCCTGGGTAAAGGCCCAGATGTCTTGATCATGCACGAGGTGGTGGGTCAACAGGCCGAAGGGTTCGGTATTGTCCACAGTCCCCGTGCGCCGGGCCTGAAGCAGGCTCACAAGTTGGGCGATCAGCGTGTCGGGATCGGCCAGGCTGCGTGTCCCGTGCCAGTCGATCGGGTCGAGATGGGTGTTGACCTGCTCCAGTCCCGGCGCGGGATGTGTGGCCGTGCGCGGGGTGGACGTGGACAGAAAGCAGTATCCCAGTGCGGGAAGCTGTTTGACGACCTGGGGCGCGATGCGGTTCCAGGGCGGCACGAACATCGGCATCAGGGCCGGGCCGAAGAGCGTGCGCAATCGGGTC